>CAYSSE010000005.1:0-47345 GCA_964433355.1 uncultured Desulfocicer sp. | reverse complement strand
AATGGCTGTTCCAGAGAAAGGGGGCTGCGGCCACCAACCATTTTGAGGCAGGGGGGTTTATCCGGAGCAATGAGGAGGTTGAATATCCCAACCTTCAGTTTCATTTTCTTCCCCTGGCCATTCGATATGATGGCAGCCAGCCCAGCCAGGCGCATGGATACCAGGTCCATGTGGGGCCCATGAACTCCGATGCAAGGGGCTCTGTAAAAATTCAATCCACTGATCCCAAGGTTCATCCAAAACTTCAATTCAACTATCTGTCCACGGAACAGGATCGCCGGGAATGGGTGGAGGCCATAAGGTGCGCCCGTAATATATTGAATCAGCCGGCCATGGGTGAGTTCAACGCCGGAGAAACATCTCCAGGGCCCGGGGTGGAAACAGATCATGAGATTCTGGAGTGGGTGACCAAAGACAGTGAAACAGCGTTGCACCCTTCCTGTACCTGTAAAATGGGCACCGATGACATGGCGGTTGTGGCACCGGACAGCTTTAAGGTGCATGGTGTGGAAGGTCTTCGGGTGGTGGATGCATCGGTGATGCCCTATGTGACCAACGGTAATATCTATGCGCCGGTGATGATGATTGCAGAAAAGGCAGCTGATCTTATTTTGGGTAATGCCCTGGCGGCCCCTGCTGCGTCTGATTTCTATAAACATGAAAAGAAGTGATCATCGTTTGTAGTGCTCAATAAAAATGATGAAAAAAAGAGGGTTATTCGGGTTCATACTGCCCGAATAGCTCTGATTTTTTAATGGAATGATGCTGCTGTCAGGGGCTCAGTTATCGGCATTTTTTTATAAAAAGTCTTCCCAACATGCTAAAATTAAAGGACTTTCGTTTTTCGTTGTGGCTGGTCTTACAGCCATGTATGTTATATACAAGCCCAACAGATAAAGTGAATTATCGGAGTACAAAATGACAACATTAACACCGAGAACTTTCACGGAAAGGGCAAGTCAGGTGATTTTGTCCATTCCCCATGGCAAGGTCATGAGCTATGGACTTGTTGCGGCATATGCGGGGAACCCAAGGGCTGCCCGCCAGGTTACTCGTCTGCTTCACTCCAGTTCCAAGAAGAAAAATCTTCCCTGGCATCGGGTTGTTAATAGAAATGGTAAAATATCTCTGAAGCGTTTTCAAGGGTATGAGCGCCAGCGGCAACTTTTGAAAAAGGAAGGGATTTCTTTTTCACAGGATGATGCCATTGATTTTAAAACCTGTCTCTGGCATCCCGACCCGGACAAGCTTTTTTTTTAACGGGTTAAAGCTCTAACTTCCTCCATCACGGTATTATTAGTCTCATTTTCTCCTCTAACGGTAATAATTTAAAATTAGCACCCTTTGGGCGGACTTTTTGCAACCCGTTGATTTAACAGTTCATAAAATGGAAATTCCTATACTATTAAATTACAGGGGGAGGCCGTGTGGGAAGAATGGGTTGCACTCCGCACCTCGATTGTTAAACTTTCAGCCCTAATATTTACAGTGTGTCGGCAAATATTTTTGCAGCAGCGCCTGTTGATCTTTGCTCCGATTGGGAAGTACGTATGACGCACACCTTTTTTCAATGATTTTTTCGGCATTGAGACGGATAATATTTTCCGAGGGAGACTTACTGGGGTCAATGCCTCTTTTGTCAAACACCGGAGAAATCCGCTGCTCTTTTCTGTATATACCCACATCCCCTATGGCAAGAAAACTTTTGGTCTCGACTGCTTTTTCAAGTTTATCTTTAAGGCTGGGGTCAACTGAAAGGTTGAGTCCTTGAAGCAAACGGTTGCAGCTAATCAGCATTTCTTCATCAAATATCATTTTATTAAAACTACCCCCTGCAAATGCTGCCATATGACCGGGATAACACCAAATTTCTTCCACTTGTGTCATGAAATAAGGCGCAATTGAGGTCATACAGGATTCGAAACCGCCCTGGTAGTCATTCTTAATGCCGTCTGCAAGACATCCGCACAATACACAATTCAATTTGGAACAAATGCAAACTTCATAAAACATAATTTGAACGTTAAGATATTCCGGGCTGGCATAAACTGGCTGCATTGTCCTCATATCCGTCATTGTGGAAAAATTACTGAAGGCAACAGCCGTACCTGGTTTGAGCAACTGGACATAAACCGCTCCTGCCAGAGAAATTGCAATATCATGGACAACCACCCCCATGAGGCTTTCAGGCCCAGTCATGAAAGAAAGAGTACAGGGAGAAATTGTTACGTCCTGATTTTCTTCAACAAGAACCGTCAGGTTTATAAGTGCTTCTTCATCGTATGACAAAGGAGCCATCGGGCATATTCCCTGCTCCATAACCGTTTCCCCCTCTTCTCCTTTTATCTCCTTAACCAATTGTATGGCTTTTTTGGCACTGGTATATACATCCCCGTTCTTTGTATTGGATTTTGTGGCACGTAGCCCAAGGCTTGGAAACTTATCGGAATATTTCAGCAGCATTGCGATTTGGGAAATGAACTGATCTTCAGCGTCGTTGCCTATGGGATCAACAACTCCCGGATTAACAGACTCATAAAGGTCAGAAGTTTCTGCCAGCTGATACATTTTAATGGCGTCCTCAACGGTTCCACGTCGACTTTCACCAGTTGCATCATCCAAAATCATGGGAGAGGTGGAAAAGGGGGAGGCTGCAACCAGTCTTTTTGCGCCTGTCGGTTCGTAGTTGAACTCGGGCATCAACTTCAGGGTATCCGCCAGGAAACCCGGAGAAATAAACACCCGTTTTCCGTCTACACGAACCCCGTTCTTTTTAAAAATCGCTAAGGCGCTTTCCATCTCAAATTCAACCCCAACGGTTGACAATATATCCGTGGCAGCCTCATAAATAATTTCGATTTGTTCTTTAGTGAGTAGATTTGGCACTCCTAAATCTCCTTTTTTATCTTATGTTAAAGATCTTTTGATCCTATAAAATGTTTAATATGACGTCGTCATACCTGGTAACCCTTTGAATGTTTGTCAGGAAGTTGTCCTTACACTCTTTTTAAATACAGAGCCATATTAACTTGCTGGGATGTATTTTTTACAGGAGGATGCCATTGATTTTAAAATCTGTCTTTGGTATCCCAACCCGGACACGCTTTTTTTAACGGGTTCAGGTTTTAAGTGTGTCCACCAAGGCCCGGGGTATTTCTGTAGGCGAGATCTACCCGCTAAAAATTAGATTGACTTCCTGGACAAGTATTTATATATCCTGTATGTACAAGTTATTTCAACTGATTTTTAATTTTTTTATGGTGACAGGGCCTGCCTGTTACGAATATTTGTTGTTTGGCTGTCTTTTTGCTGGAACAACAAGCTGCTACGGGAGATTGTGTTATGTCAGATTTTGAAATCGGGTTCGAGCCCAAGCTCACCTTTTTAAGCCAGGAAGATAAAAATAAACTGTACACATCTGCTCTACAAGTGATGGAAGAGACGGGCATGCTGGTACAGCATGAGGGCGCTTTAAAGCTGCTCATCAATGCAGGATGCACGCTGGGAAAAGACGGCATGGTTAGAATGCCTGCCACCCTGGTGGAACAGGCCAGAAAAACGGTTCCCAATAACATTGCCATGTATGACCGTGAGGGCAATCATGCCATGGATCTTGGCGGTCGACGGGCCTATTTTGGTACCGGGTCGGATCTGATGTGGTCTGTGGAGTCTAAAAATATGCAGCGCCACCGCACCTCCCTGGAAGATATTAAAACTGCAGCCAGGGTGTGTGATGCCCTTCCCAACATTGATTTTATCATGTCCTTTGCCCATCCCCATGAAGTGAATCCAGCACTTTCATATCTGGCCAGTTTTAAGGCCATGGCTGAAAATTGCACAAAGCCCATTGTCAATACCGCAGACAACCGAAAAGACCTTGAGGCCATGTGGGAAATTTCTAAAATTTTACGGGGGGGTGAAAAAGAGCTGCGGGAAAAACCCTATTGGATACAATATGATGAGCCCATCAGCCCCTTGAAACATCCCTTTACCAGTCTGGATAAATTGATTTTCTGTGCCGAGACCGGCTCTCCGGTAATTTATTCCCCTGCACCCATTGCAGGCTCCACTGCCCCCATGACCGTTGCGGGCCACATTGTCCAGGGGCTTGCCGAATCCTTCTTTGGCATGGTAGTTCACCAGCTTGCCGCACCGGGAGCCCCTTTTCTAATGGGCATTGGTGCGGCAGTTCTGGACATGAAAAGCGGCCAGTGTTCTTACAACGCGCCAGAGTATCTCCTCACCTACATGGCCATGATTGAGATGAGCAACCACCTGGATATTCCCAACTGGGGATATGGGGGCACCAGTGATGCCCAGATTCCAGATATGCAAGCCTCATACGAGGCAGGATTGGAAGCCTTTATGTCTGTTTTTACAGGATCCAATCTCAATCATGATGTGGGATACCTTGATTTTGGTCTAACCGGCAGTCTGGATATGATTGTTATTGTCAATGAAATGGTGGATCAGATTCGGCGGATGCACAAGGGCATTCCCATTAATGATGACACCCTTGCCATGGATGCCATTCCCCAAGGATTTTCCCAGGGACAGTTTCTCACTGTGCCCCATACCTTAAAACACCTGAGAAAGGTGCAATGGGAGCCGGAACTGTTTTTTCGTCAGGGCCATGATAAGTGGGTTGAACAGGGGAGAACCTCCCTGCTGGATCGGGCCCGTACCAAGCTGAACAATATCCTTGATACCCATCAGCCCCTGGCCATTGCCGATGAAAAACAGGCAGCAATTGCAAAGGTTCTTGACGGCTTTTTAAAATAAATACGAATTTATAATCGGCATCCTTCATATAATCCCAAAACTACTTTACAGTCTTTTGGGAAAAAGCCCCTACAAATAGGGAATGCTCTAAAAAAGTGTAAAGTGCTTTTGAAGGATGCTTTATAATCATGGCAAAAAACAGGAGATATTTGATGTTGCAATCTTCAAGAGTAAAGTCAAGTTCGGTGAGGGGAATGCAGATTTTTTCAGAGGATCAGATCTGGGAGATCAAACAGGCTGCCTTTGATATCGTGGAAAAAGTGGGTTTCAAGTGTACGCATCAGGGTGCCGTCAAGATGTTGGAAAATGCGGGAGCCGTGATCAAGGGCGATCGCATACGCATTCCCCGGTACATTGTAGAAGGGTGTGTGGCAACGGCACCCAAGGGTTGGACCATATACAATCGTCTGGGCAAGCGTGCCATGGAGGTGGAAGGAAGAAAGAGCCACTATGGCACCTCAACGGCCAGTCCCAATGTAAGAGATCATCTCACCGGAGAGTTCCGCCCCACACAGCTATCGGACATCGCCATGGGAGCGAAGGTGGCCGATGCCTGTGAAAATATCGATTTTGTCATGCCCATGGGCTCTTCCCAGAATGTGCCAGTGAACACAGCCGATGTGAACGAGTTTCCCGTGGTGGTGGCCAACACCATAAAACCCATGGTGTTCATCAGCTACTCCCCCCTTGGGTGTGAATACGTCTATGAAATGGCTGCTGTTGTGGCAGGGGGCATGGATAAATTACAGGAAAAGCCCTTTATTATTGCCTACCCTGAAGCCATTGCACCATTGAACTTTCCCGATGAGATCATTGAGCGTATTTTTATTTCTGCTGATCGTAATTTGCCCCAGCTGCCCGGTTCCACGGTGCAACCCGGTGCCACAGGTCCGGTTACCCTGGCGGGGGTTATTGTCCAGATGACCGCCGAGTCTCTTATTCATATTACCATTGCCCAGTTGCGTCGTACCGGGTGCCCTGTTGCCATGAGTGGTAATGTGGGCGTTTTAAATATGTCTTCGGCCCTGATGGCCATGGGGGTTCCTGAAAACAGCCTGGGACTTGCGGCCCAGGCAGAGGTGGCCCAGTCTTTTGGTCTGCCCACCTGGGGACTTGCCGGTGCCACGGATTCCAAATGCCTGGATGCCCAGGCTGGACTGGAATCCTCTTTCTCCATTTTGAGCCAGGGACTGGCTGGGTTAAATCTCATCCATGATGTGGGATATATGGCGGCGGGTATGGCCTGTTCCGTGGAACAGTTGGTGATGGGAAATGAAATCATCGGTATGACCAAACGGTTTGTGGAGGGGATTACAGTGAACCGGGAGACCCTGGCCCGGGAGGTGATTGAAAATGTGGGGCCCTGTGGCCATTTTCTACAGCAAAAACACACCATGGATCATTTTAAGAAAGAGCTCTGGCACGCAAAGCTGCTGGATCAAAAACCCATTCCCACCTGGGAAGCTTCGGGAAAAAAGACCATGGAAGATCGGGTTCGGGAAAAGGTGGTGGATATCGTGGAAAATTATACGCCGGAACCCTTGGATGACAAAATTATTTCAGAGTTGGAGCGGTTGCGGCAGGAGGGAGAAAAAGAGATCCTGGCAAAAATGGAAAAAGGGTAATGTCGCCACTTTCCCAGAGCACTCCCAAGGCCCTTTATGAACAGGTTAAAGATTTCATTCTTAAACAGATTCAAAAAGAGATATGGCTTCCAGATGTTCGTATTCCTTCGGAAAATGAGCTTGTCAAACTGCTGAAGGTATCCCGTATCACCGTTAACCGTGCCTTACGGGAATTAACGGACACCGGGGATCTGATACGGATTCAAGGGGTGGGCACCTATGTGGCCCACCCCAAACCGTTGATGGCGTTGTTTGAAATGACCTCAATTGATGAAGAGATTGTCCAACGGGGGGGCGTATATTCCTGTGAGGTTCATGTGGGTGCCGTGGAAAAAGCATATTCTGAATTGGCTGTGGCCATGGAAATTGCCGTTGATACCCCGGTTTTTCACTCCATTATTGTTCACAAGAGCAGTGATAAACCCGTCATGCTGGAGGATCAGTTTGTCCACCCCCTGTCTGCGCCTGATTTTTTGAATCAGGATTTTTCAACAATTTCACCGGTGGCTTATCTGTTGAAAACCATCCAGATCAGGGATGTGGAACATATTATTGAAGCCCTGAATCCTGATAAAATGGCCCGAGAACTGCTGAATCTTTCTTTCCATGAACCCTGTCTTATTTTGCATCGTCAAACCTGGGATAATTGGCGGGTGGCCACCCACAGCCGGATGACATATCCGGGAGCCACCCATCGAATGGGGGCCCGGTTGAAACCGCTTTTTAAACGATACGTGGAACAGTACGGACAAAACAAAATAAAATAAAATAATGAAGGAATATGAAAATGAAAAAAATTGTTGAATGTGTGCCCAATTTTTCCGAAGGACGGGACAAAGCCGTCATCAATGCCATTGCCGATGCCATTCGTGGAACAAAAGGGTGTACCCTGCTGGATGTGGACCCAGGAAAATCCACCCATCGAACGGTGTATACCTTTGTGGGTGATCCTGACAGTGTCATTGAAGGCGCTGTAGCTGCTGCCCGGGTGGCCAAAGAAAAAATAGATATGCGTCTTCATAAAGGAGAACATCCCCGGTTTGGTGCCATGGATGTCTGCCCGTTTATTCCCGTTGCCAATGTCACCATGGAAGAGTGTGTTGACATTGCAAAACGCTTTGCCAAAAAAGCCGCCGACGAGTTGAACATTCCCTTTTTTCTTTACGAAGAAGCCGCCGAGCACGATTATCGACGGAAACTTCCCGATGTCCGAAAGGGTGAGTACGAGGCCCTGGAAGAGCGACTGAAAGATCCCCGATGGAAACCTGATTTTGGTCCCTCTGAATTTGTTCCCACCTGGGGGATTACAGCCACAGGTGCCCGCATGTTTCTCATTGCCTACAATGTGAATATTTTGGGGACTTCCAACCAGGCCCATCGCATTGCGTTAAATTTGCGGGAAGCGGGAAGGGGAGAAGACCAACCCGGCAAATTAAAAGAGTTAAAGGGCATGGGCTGGTTCGTGAATGAATACAATATGGCCCAGGTCACCGTGAATCTCAACAACTATAATGTGACCCCCATCCATGTGCTGTTTGAGGCGGTGAAGGAGGAGGCAAAAGCTTTGAATCTTGCCGTGGCCGGTTCTGAAATTGTGGGTATTGTTCCCTTGGAATCTTTGATAATGGCTGCGGATTATTATATTGAGAAAGAAAATCTTTTTATCTATGAAGAGGATCAAAAGGTTCGCCTGGCCATTGAACGTATGGGGCTCAACTCCGTGGCTACATTTAATCCCCAGGATAAGGTCATTGAATATATTGTGGCAGAACCACCGGAGGAGCCCCTGGCCAACCTGACGGTGAGGGGATTTATTGAAGAGATTGCAGCCCGGACCTCAGCACCCGGCGGCGGATCTGCCTCTGCTGCCATGGCTGCGGTGGGAACAGGTCTTGGTTCCATGGTGGCCAAACTCACCCAGGGCGTCAGAAAGTTTGAATCTGTGGATGCACACATGCGTGACAATATCCCCACCCTCCATGAATTGACCCAAAAGCTAATTCCCATGATTGATGCGGACACCTCGGCCTTTAACGAATATATGGAAGGGCTTCGCATGCCAAGGGAAACAGAAGCGGAAAAAGAGGCCAGAACTGCCAAAATGCAGGCAGGGCTTAAAACGGCCATTAATGTGCCCCTGGGTACCATGCGGTTGGGGGATGGGGCCTGGGATGCCTTGTGTGAAGTGGCAAAATATGGTAATCCCGCATCAAAGTCAGATACCCAGGTGGGGGCAAGGGCTTTGGAAACGGGTATTTGGGGGGCTTATCAGAATGTTTTGATTAATATCAAGGATGTCCATGATGAGGCGTATAAGGTTACAATCCTTGAAGAAGCCGACGTCATGGAAAAACGTTCCAGGGAAAAATGTGCTGAAGTTCTGGCCATTCTGGATCAAATATAACACTACAGCGACACTTTTATGATCCACCTCGCTTAGAGGGGATTTTAAAATGCGTTTCCTGGCATCCTTCATATCACCATAGAAATCCTTTACAGTCTTTTGGGAAAAAACGCCTGCAAATGGGGAATGCCCTGAAAAAGTGTAAAGTTGTTTTGAAGGATGCCTTATTTTTGAGTAAAATGAGCGAAGTATCGCTGTAGTGATAAGAACTGTGTTGATTTTCAGGAATTTTTGCATTTGTTGCTGAAAAAGCAGATAAAAAACTGTGTCAGGCTTGTGTTTAAAGGCAAACTTAAGTAAAAGTGTCAATAAAGCAGGCCTGACACCTCCCCAGAGTGGCCCATGTTATGACCAACCCCCTGCCTGTTCTTTTTATGCTACACAAGATTACAAGGATATTTCCATATGAAAAATTTGAGCTTGGGAGTAAAAATCTCATCGGGTTTTGCCCTTTTAATAATCATTTCAATATCACTTGGATCCGCTTCCATCTGGAACATGAATAAAGTTAAGACCCAGAGTGGTATGCTGTCTAAGGAATATATCCCTGAGGTTCGAGTGGCGGTGGCGCTCAAAGGTGCAGCCAACCGATTAATGTATGAGATGAGAGGGTATGGGTTTACCGAGGAGACAAAATACCATGACAATGCCCAGGCGGCACTCACGGCCGTAAAAAAAAGCCTTGAACAGGCCCGCAAGCTCGAAGCGGCATCTCCCAATCTTAAGGATCTTAAACAACAAATCCAAATTGCCAGCAAGGCCACAAATGAGTATGAGACACTCATTAAACAAAGTGTTCAATTAAGTTCAAGGCTTGCTGAAAACAAAAAAAGCCTGGATGTCTCAGCCGAGCAATACATGAAAATCATCAATGTGTTTTTGGCAGAGCAAGACGAACGCTTCAAGGCAAATCTCAATTCGAGTCAAGAAACAATCAAAATTTTCAATCAGCTTATGGATATCGGGGCCGCAGCAAGGGTGATGAATTTTAAATCCCAGGCATTGAACAATCCCACACTCATGGATAATGCCATCAAGACCATTGGTGCCGTTCCCGATTTGATTTCAGAATTAAAAAAGGCCTCTTTTTCTAAAAGCAACCTGTATAAACTTAAGTATTTGGATTTGTCTGCCAGGGAATATCAAAAAGCAATGAAGCAATTTGGTGAAGAGCATAAAAAAGGCATGATGGCGGATGTTGATATCCTGGATTTTTTAAGAATGCAGATGGATGACAACGCCAATATTTATGTGAAAAACTGCGATTCTTTTTTAAAGGTTCAACAAGATAATTTTACCTGGGAAATGTTTGAAAGGCAAAAGAAGATTGAGATTCTTAATAAAATCATGGATCTTGGTAGTGCAACCCAAACAAGTGCTTTAAAAGCACAGCTTCTGCGAGATCCCGGGATAATGGAAGAAACCCTGAACAATTTTAACCACATTGACCAGTTGCTGGAAGATCTTGAATCAAATACCCGCCTTGATGAAAATATTAAAAGAATCAGGGATGTTCAAGCCGCCGTCACCGCATATAAAGTTGTCATGGCTGACTTTATTAACAACTGGATAGCCCTGCAGAATGCCGGAATACAGATAGAGGTAGCAGGGAATACTGTAATAAAGGTCTGTACCACAATCGCTGATGGGGGGATGGGCGCAACTGACACCATTGCAAAAAATGCAATGAACTCTCTTTCCAAGTCATCAACCATCATGGTGGTGGGGTTGATTCTGGCCATTTTTGTGGGTGCGCTCGTAGCTTTGTTTGTTACACGCAGTATTACAGGTCCGGTCAAACGCATCATCATGGGTTTAAATGAGGGGTCATATCAAGTGGCCTCAGCCTCGGGAGAGGTCTCTTCAGCAAGTCAAAGCCTTGCACAAGGGGCTTCTGAGCAGGCAGCTTCCATAGAACAGACATCTGCTTCCATGGAAGAGATGTCTTCCATGACAAAAAGCAATGCAGAGCATGCCCACATTGCCAATGAACTCATGAAAGACGCAAACCAAGTGGTCAGGCAGGCGGATCATTCCATGAACCAGCTTATTGCATCCATGGAAGAGATCTCAAAAACCAGCGAAGAGACCTCAAAGATTGTCAAAACAATTGATGAAATCGCCTTTCAGACAAATTTACTGGCACTTAACGCTGCGGTCGAAGCGGCCCGGGCTGGGGAAGCCGGGGCTGGTTTTGCGGTGGTTGCAGATGAGGTTCGAAATCTTGCCATGAGGGCTGCGACTGCTGCCAGGAACACTTCTGTTCTCATAGAAGGCACCGTGACAAAAGTCAATGATGGCTCTATTTTGGTATCCACCACCAATGAGGCTTTTATTAAAGTTGCAGAAAGTACCGGCAAGGTCGGCAACCTTGTTTCTGAGATATCCCAGGCATCAAAAGAGCAGTCAAATGGCATTGAACAGGTCAATATTGCCATAAATGAGATGGATAAGGTGGTTCAGCGAAATGCCGCAAATGCAGAAGAGTCTGCTTCTGCCTCGGAGGAGATGAATGCCCAGGCCCAGCAACTCAAAGATTATGTGAATGAGTTGGTGTTGGTTGTGACTGGCAAAAACGTTCAAAGTAACCGCCAAGCCAATGACAGCCATGAAGAAGATTATGAGCTTCAAGAGTTTTATGTCGCAGCAGAAGAATACTCTGACCCGTCGGACAGACCAACGCATATGCCTTCTGATCACCAGCCAACAAATAAAAATAGCAAAAAAAGACAACTCCATCAGCAAGAGATTCGGTCGAATGAGATCATTCCCTTTGATGATGTCTGATGTTGGTTTTTTCGATGATTCTGGGACGATTGTGTTCAGATAGGTTTCACGTGAAACTGGTTTTCAGATTTTGGCTACCCACTTAAGGCGGGATAGCCTTTAAAATCAAGCGTCTTACCATCCTTGATTTTAGGGGTTAAAAGCAATTACCCACATAAAAAGTCTTGAAAATATCCCGCCTTAAGTGGGTAGCCCAGATTTTCGTTCAGATAAGTACCCACACATATGTTTTTCGGTATTTCACAGCCATATATCATTGATATTTATGGATTTTATTTTGGAGAATATATGCCCGGGTACTTAGGAACTTGCCCGAGTATAAACTACCCGCATGCCCAGTTTAATATGTTGATATTGCATGATAAAAAAAATCAAATTGGTAGTTTATTTTCGTCCAAGTCCCTTACTATTTCATTTCGAAAGTAAAGTTCCAGGGGGAGGGGTAAAACGACTTCCTATTTTATGGCGTGATCCCGGGTAAATGAAACAGTTTTTGGTTGCCACTTTATTGTTCACCCAAGTTCGGCGGTGGAGGATCAGGCAAGGCTCTGTGCGGGAAATTTCCAATAGATCTCTGCTCCACTTATCCGGCATCATCGCTTCAATAACATGTTCCACCTCCATTGCAGGAGATATTCCCATTAAATAATCACTGGGAGTGATTTGGGTAAAGTCCTGTTTTAAAAAATCCGGAGCTATAACAGGGTTAATATAACGATCTGCCAGCTGAATAGGAACCCCATTGTCTCTATGAACCATGATGGCATGGTAAACAGGTGTGTTTGCTTCAAGCTCCATTTCCGATGCCACCTCCGGGATGGCTTTTTCTTCTTGTAACAGATGAATGTCGCAGGAGTGCTTGCCTCCCCTTTCTTTTATTTCCCGGGCAATGGAGCGGATTTCTAATAATTCAGACTGGGGTTTATGACGGGCCACAAATGTTCCCACCCCTTGAAGACGAATCAATTTTCCCTCTGCTGTGAGTTCACGAAGTGCACGATTTACGGTCATGCGTGAAACTCCCATGGTTTCCACCAAGCTGTTTTCAGAGTCAATTTTCATGTCCGGCTTCCACTCCCCTGTTTGAATTCTTCCCAGGATGTGATCCTTTACCTGTTGGTACAGAGGACTGGGGGACATGGCGGTTTCTATTTGCTTTGTAACCATATATTATTTATTGCTCCTGAATTAATGAATGTGGGACTTGATCTCAATTCTCAGTCATCTTATAGTGCCGGTCACATGAGCTGATACTCGCTGAAAAATATTTTTTCAATCAAAATAGATAGTTATGTTAAAATAATGCAAATTTCTCGTATCAAGTCATATGACCGGCACTATAGTCATCTTAGTCATGGTGTTTTAATCAATGCCAGTGGTGCACAGGGGATGACCACAAGATGGGTCATAGAATAAATGGCTTGCATCGGGTGATTATTGTCTGTTGTCTATACATGTATGCAACCCAAGTGTCAATTTAATACTCAATGATCAAGTGTTTTGGATTGTCCTTTGGGAGAACGGTGGGAGGGTTGTGTTAAATACTCAAAATTGACATTTTAGAGAGTCAGAGCAAATTAAACTACCTGTAATTTAAATTAGCGCCCTTTGGGCGGACTTTTTACAACCCGCTGATTTAACAGTTCATAAAATGGAAATTCCTATACAATGTACTTATTTTTCAAAAAGCGACTTAATCAACAAGCTCATCCATTGACACATAGCCGGGGAACAGGAACGTCCCCTTGTAATAGTGTTTTGACATTACCCGCTGCAACAGCATGGCCGGCAGTTAGAATGATTACATGGGAGGCCAGCTTCAGAATCTCGTCCCGGGAGTGGCTGACATAGAGAATTGGCAGAGAAAATTCACGGCACATGCGCCGGATAAATGGAAGAACTTCCTGTTTGCGCTCGTGATCCAGGGAGGCAAGGGGTTCATCCATGAGCAGCATGGCCGGGCTTGTTAAAAGCCCTCTGCCGATGGCCACCCGCTGCTTTTCTCCCCCGGATAATTTTGCGGGTCTTCTTTCCAGCAAATGACCTATGCCAAGGAGTTCCACAACGTCATCAAACTCAACATATCGTTGGGGTACAGGCACCTGTCTCATTCCATAGGTTAGATTTGTTTTCACCGACAGGTGGGGAAAGAGCCGCCCCTCCTGAAAAATATATCCAATGCGGCGTTTTTCCGGGGCCAGGTTTATTTTTTGCCGAGAATCAAAAAGGCAATGATCATTGATGATGATGTGCCCGGCATCGGGTTTGACCAATCCCGCCACCATATTGACAATGGAGGTTTTGCCAGATCCAGAGGGGCCAAACAGTGCTGTGACTCCAGAGGGTGCTCCTGTGAATATTGCATTAACAAGAAAATCACCCTGCTGTCGCTGGATGTGAATATCAATCATAACTTATCCTTTTATAAAACGGGTAAACCGCTTGGCCATTATTTCAGAAAAGATCAGGGCTACCATGGCAATGATAATAGAAATAACGCAAAGTCGCATGGCACCGGTTTCTCCCCCGGGCATCTGGGTCAGGGTGTACAGTGCCAGGGGAAGGGTTCGGGTTTGCCCTGGAATATTGGAAACAAAGGTGATGGTTGCTCCAAATTCTCCCAGACTTCTGGCAAAGGCCAGAATAAGTCCTGTGATGATGCCCGGAATCATCAATGGCAGCGTAATGGTAAAAAATACCCGCATCTGCCCTGCCCCCAGAGTTCGGGCAGCAAATTCAAGCCCTTGATCAATGTTTTCAATGGAGAGCCGCACCGATCGAACCAAAAGGGGAAATGCCATGACCGCTGCTGCAATGGCAGCTCCCTTCCAGTTAAAGGCAAAGGTGAGCCCCGTATATTTGTAAAGAAAAGCCCCCACTATCCCTTTTCGTCCCAAAAATATCAGGAGCAGATAACCGGTGACCACCGGGGGTAACACCAGGGGCAGATGGAGTAATCCATCCAGGATGCTTTTTCCTGGGAAATCCAGACGCGCCAGTATCCAGGCAGCTGCAATGCCCAGGGGCAGGCTAAAGAGTACAGCCCACCCGGATATGCAAAGGCTTAATCCCAGGGCTTCCAGTTCAATGTCGGTTAAATGCAAAAAAGAGATCATTTGACACGGAATCCGTATTTTTCAAAAATAATTTTGGCGTCCAGAGATTTTAAAAATGCCATAAATGCCTGTGCTTCAGGGATGTCCTGGCCAGCAATAATGGCTGCCGGGTAGACAATGGGAGGATGGGTATCTTCGGGAAAGGTGCCGATGATTTTTACCTTATCTGAAATAGCGGCATCCGTTGCATATACCTGCCCCACAGGTACCTCACCTCGGGCAACCAGTACCAGTGCGGCTCTTACATCCTTTGCCCGGACTACCTTTGCTTTGATCCCTTTCCACACGCCCAGGCTCTCCATGGCCTGTTTACCATAAATGCCCGATGGTACATGATCCGGGTCTCCCATGGCGAAGTGACCGTCGCCAATGAGACTGGCCAGCGGGAAGTCTTTTTTTATGGTGGTTTTGGACAAGGGGCTGTCATTCGGGGCAATCAGAACAAGCCGATTGCTCAACAGATCAAATCGGGTGTGCGATGCAATCATTTTCTGCTGTTCCAGGTAGTCCATCCATTTTTTATTTGCAGAGATATAGACCTGGGCTGGAGCCCCTTGTTCAATTTGTCTGGCCAAGGTGGAAGAGGAGGCAAATGAGGTGATGGCCTTGATCCCTTTTTTCTGGAAAAACAGCGTGGCTATGTCGGTGACGGCATTGGTTGTTGACCCGGCACTGAAAACAATAACGCTATTTTCCTGGGAAGTTGCAGGGGTTGATGATAGAAAGAGAAGTAGAACACAAAGAATCCATGTCCAATAAGAGATCAACTGTTTTAATGAGTGCATTTTATTGTCCTGTTTTTTTTGGTTGTTATAATTGCCACAGGTAGACCTTCTTCTGGCCCCGGCCTGCCCACAACGAAGCATGAAAATCCGTCAGGTTTGCCAAGACTTTCTTATAAACGGGCATGTCTTGCTGAACACAACGAATATTGAAAATGGTATTATGCCGCCCCCCCCGACGGGCAATGGGCCCGGCCGGAACCGTAGACGGCCCAATTGGCCGGTTCCTATTGCCCATCGGGAGGGGCTCTGCTGAGGTTGCCCGGAAGTTTTATTTTCTAATAACTGCCACGGGCAAGACCCTATTCTGGCCCCGGCCTGTCCACAAGGAAGCATGAAAAAATGTTAGACGCGCCTACCATTTCACATGAAATTGACAAAATGTCGTTTAAAAAAATATATTGACGTCTTTAAATTACACATTGCATGTAATCAGTCAAGGGGATTATTAAACATACGCTCATTTATTCCCAGATGACGTCCTGTTTATAGTGCCGGTCACATGAGCTGATACTCGCTGAAAAATATTTTTTCAATCAAAATAGATAGTTATGTTAAAATAATGCCAATTTCTCGTATCAAGTCATATGACCGCCACTATAGAGCCTGTTTGAAAATGTGAGGATGAAAGCAATGAGAATGCAGGCACTTAGAATGGGGGGCCGGGGTGGTTCTTGGGTATTTTTAATGTCTGCATCAAAACTGGAATTGCTTCGGGTGATGTGATCGCTTTGGATCTGGATTCTTTGTTCACACTCTGGGTTTGCAAAAACAGAGAAAAGTCTTTATCATGTCAGTAATCTTGGGCTTGATGAACACGCCCCCAAGGAACCGGTATTGTGATCAAATAAAAAAATGTAAAACAGATTGAAATGCCCTGATCCAATAGGCATCAGAGTCAAAACCCTCCATGGATTGTAAAATAATGTCAAAGGCAAAACCACAAATCACCTGCCACGTAAAGACGTACCGCCAATCAAAGGGGTGGTCCCAGTCGGAATTGGCAGATAAAATCGGTGTAAAAAGACAAGCCATCTATGATATTGAGTCCGGGCGTTATCTACCCAATACAGCCGTTGCCCTACAGTTGGCCAGGAACTTTGGTTGCAGCGTGGAAGATCTTTTTGTGGATGATTCGGTTCGGGCCAAAGAACCCGTTATCATGGTGGAAAAAAATAATTCTCAACGTATTTCTGCTGCCAGGATCCGGGGACAACTGGTGGGTTTCCCCCTGGATGGAACCGGAGACATGGCAAACATACTTACCTCCGCCGATGCCATTGTTTCCAAGAATGGTGACCTGGCAGAACTGCTGTGCCCGCCAGCGTATCTGGACAGAACCATTCTTCTGATGGGATGTGATCCTGCCTTTGATATTTTAAGTGCCCATGTGGCGCGCATTGCGCCTGATTCCCGCATTCATTGCCGTTTTGCCACCAGCCATCTGGCATTAAAGCGCCTGGGTCAGGGCTATACCCACATTGCCGGAACCCATCTGCACAATTCAGACAATAATGAATCCAACGTTTCCAAGGCATCAGACGCCCTGGCCGGTGCAAATGGTGTTGTTGTGGGATTTTCTTGTATGGAGGAAGGGCTCATCGTGGCCCGGGGCAATCCCCTTAAAATAAAAGGCATAGATGATCTTATCCGGACAGATGTCCGATTTGTCAATCGGGATGCCGGGGCCGCACTGCGGGTACTTCTGGACGATCTTCTTCAAAAGGCCGGGATTCCCGTAACCGCTGTAAATGGGTATGAACGTCTGGCGTACAGCCATACCCAGGGTGCCCGGATGGTGAACTTTAATCTGGCGGATGCGGCCCTGGGACTGCGGGTGATTGCCAATGCCTTTAATATGGATTTTGTGACCCTGGATGCAGTGCGCTGTGATCTGGTCATTCCTTCGGATATGATGGAACTTGCCACAGTAAAAGTGCTTATGGATGTCCTGCAATCCCAGGCCTTTCGAAAGGAACTCATGTCCATACCCGGTTATGAAACCAGTATGACAGGAAAGGTCATTGCCAAAATTTAACAAAGCAGGTGTGCTGATCTGGGTCTGCCCGTGGCAGTTTTATATGAAAGAGTAGACACTCCTAACGTTCTTTCATGCTTGGTTGTGGACAGGCCGAGGCCAGAATACGGTCTGCCCGTGGCAGTTTATTTGAAGCTTGGCAACAGATCCTGGGTCACCAGTGGGTTAAATGCCCCTGATTCCACAAGGATCGCAGCTTTTTTGATATCCGGGGCAAAATAACGATCCTGATCGTAGAAGGCCACTTCTTTACGCAACATGGCCTTGGCCTGCTCCAGCAAGGTTGAGGTTTTTAAAGGAGCCCTGAAATCAATGCCCTGACATGCGGCCAGAAGTTCAATGGCCACCACACCCACGCTGTTTTCCACCATTTCACCCAGCCGTCGTGCGGCAAAGGCGGCCATGGAGACGTGATCTTCCTGATTGGCAGAGGTGGGAAGGCTGTCCACCGATGCCGGATGGGCATGGGATTTGTTTTCGCTGGCCAAGGCCGCCGCAGTGACCTGGGCAATCATGAAACCAGAGTTCAAGCCCCCTTTTTCCACCAGAAATGGTGGCAACTTGCTCATGTGGGTATCTATGAGCAGTGCCAGACGTCTTTCTGAAAGAGCGCCAATCTCTGAAATGGCCAGGGCCATATTGTCCGCTGCCATGGCCACGGGTTCGGCATGGAAATTACCACCTGAAATGATGTCGCAGGTGTCGCTGAACACCAGGGGATTATCAGAGACAGCATTGGCCTCAATGCCCAGGATGCTGGCTGAATGACGAATCTGATCCAGGCAGGCCCCCATGACCTGGGGCTGACACCGGAGCGAATAAGGGTCTTGAACACTTTCACAATTGGCATGGGAGGTGCCAATTTCGCTTTTGTCCAGCAGATGCCGATAATTGGCTGCGGTGTCCATCTGACCGGCGTGGCCTCGCACCTCATGGATCATGGCTTCAAAGGGGCGACGACTTGCAAGGGCCGCTTCTACGCTGAGACCTCCGGTGACCATGGCTGCAGCAAATAAATTTTCCGTGGCAAACAGTCCTTCAAGGGCAAAGGCGGTGGATGCCTGGGTGCCGTTGAGCAACGCCAGCCCCTCCTTGGGCCCCAGGGCAATGGGTTCAAGCCCGGCAATTTTAAGTCCCTCTCTTCCTGAAATCTGTTTTCCCTGGTGAAAGGCTTCTCCTTCACCAATCAGAACAGCACTCATGTGGGCCAGGGGGGCCAGATCCCCTGATGCACCCACAGATCCTTTCTGGGGCACACATGGATAGACTTCGTGGTTGAGCAACTCAATAAGAGCGTTGATCACTTCCAGACGAATGCCGGAATATCCCCTGGCAAGGCTGTTGATTTTCAGTACCATCATTAGTCGCACCGTGGCATCCTTCATATATTCACCAATACCAGCGGCATGGGAGAGGACAATGGATCGCTGGAGATGCTCCAGTTCGTCATGGGGAATCAGGGTGGTGGCCAGCAGGCCAAACCCCGTGTTAATGCCGTATATCACCCTGCCCTGCTCCACCACATCCCTGACGGTTTTCACTGACTGTTCAATGGCGTGCATACAATGGGGGGCAAGGGTCACCTGGACGGGTTGGGCCATGATCTGGCGTAATTGACTAAGGCTTAATTTACCTGGATCTATTATTAGTTTAAACATATGTTGTGTTCCTCCGTTGGGGATCAAGGATTCTTGACTGGTAATGTTCTTACATGTATACACAACTTATGTCAATTGAAACCGGCAAATGCCGAAAACCAACAGTTAGGCATCCTTCATATGACCCAAAAGGACTTTACAGTCTTTTGGAAAAAAGCCCCTACAAATGGGGAATGTTCTAAAAAAGTGTAAAGCACTCTTGAAGGATGCCCACATTTATTGGGAGAAGCCATATGCAGTATGATATTCAAAAGAGTGACATCGGGCCCATTCTGGCCGGGGCGGATGAGGAAGGATTACGAGATATCAGTTTTTTACAAGGAAAACATCCCATGGACATTCCAGGGACGTGGACTCGAAATACAAAGTTTTTAAAACCGGTGTTTGATCAAATAAGTGCCTATTTTAATGGGGAGTTGACTTGCTTTGATATTACCCTGGCACCCATGGGGACTCCATTTCAAAAAGCGGTATGGATGGCATTGCTTGGGATTCCCTATGGAAAAACCGCCTCCTATGGGGATATTGCCAAGGCCATTGAAAATCCCAAGGCATGCCGTGCTGTGGGAGGTGCCAACGGTAAAAACCCCATTCCCCTGATCATTCCCTGCCACAGAATCATCGGTGCCAACGGCAAGCTTGTGGGGTATGGCAGCGGGCTTCCCATCAAGGAAAAATTATTGGCCCTTGAATCGAAATATCATCATGGTCGGTGTTAGGGAATTTTATCTCCCCATTTAAGGCGGGACAGGCTTTAAAATCAAGCATCTTGGCAGACTGAAACCTATGGATTAAAAGTTAATTTTCCCAATGAAATACGCTTGAGAGTATCCCGCCTTAAGTTAGGTAGCCTCAATTTGTTTGAAATATTTTATGTTTTATTCTATATGTATTCAATGATAAACAATCTTCAAATTGTAACTTTGGCATGCTGGCCAGCTCTATAACGCGTGATCATTTGTGATAAGTAAGGGACTTGGACGATAATAGACTACCAAAAATTAAAATTTTCTATAATGCAATATCAACATATTAAACTGAACATAGTGGTAGCCTATTTTCGGGGAAGTCCCTAACTGCAAAAAATTCATATTTAAGTATCCGTCATTATTCATAACACGCCAAAGATGCTTGACACTTTCGGGGGAGTAATTCCCGAAAAAACATGGGAGCCTTTGATACGATCATGATAAAAATAAAGCAATATTTCATCAAAAATTTTGAACAGTTTTTTGTGTTGATCATCCTCCTAAGCATCATAATTATCAATTATTATATCCCTTACAAACTGGCCTTTTTAAATTTTTACTATATCCCCGTCCTGCTTGCATCCTATTTTCTTGGAAAGAAAAATACGATCTACGGAATACTTTTATGCATTCTATGGGTGGGTATCTTTGTCTTTTTATCACCGTCCTCTTTTTTCTTTGAACAAACTAAATCCAGCCTTGTTTTTAATATAGTTTCCTGGGCCTCCTTTCTTTTAATAGCAGGGATAATTATTGCCAAACTTCAAGAGGAAAATAAGCGCCTGCTTAAACGTCAAAAAAACCTTAGTGAGAGATTAGCCACCCATTTGGCTGTATCCGCAGATTTGAGCTCAGAATTGGATTTTGACACCCTGTTTCATTTAATTATTCATAAATTAAGCGAAGCCATGAATGCCGAGCGAACCAGTCTTTATATCATTGATGAAAAAAATCAGGAGGTCTGGACCAGGGCCGCAGAACAAATTGAAAATATTCGCCTGCCATTGGGCAAAGGCATTTGTGGAAAAGTTGCCGAAACCGGAAAAAAAATCAATGTAGAGGATGCCTGGGAACTGCCCTATTTCAGCCGTGAATTTGACCTTAAAAATAATTTTAGAACCAAGGCCATGATCTGCATGCCCATAAGCAATCGATCCGGTAAAAGAATCGGGGTCATACAGGTCATTAATAAGGTGGATGGGGGGGGGTTTAACAAAGATGACGAAAGTCTTTTAAAAGGACTGATTTCACAGGTGGCCATTGCCTTGGAAAATTCCTTTCTCATGGATGAACTGGAACTTTCTTTTGAAAGTTCCATTCGTACCTTGTCCGCCACCGTGGATGCCAGGCACCCTTTAACTGCCGGGCATTCGTTGCGCGTCACCGAATATTCGCTTTTGATCGCCAGGGAAATGAATTTGGAAAAAAGGGATCAGGAGATCATAAAATATGCAGCCATTTTACATGATATCGGTAAACTTGCCATAAAAGACAATATTTTGTTAAAAAATGGTCCATTCACCCCTGAAGAACGGTGTGAGATGAATATTCATCCGGCAAAAACCAAGGCCATCCTGGAGGAATTCTATTTCCCAGAAAATTTGCGAGACGTGCCTTTCATTGCCGCCTGTCACCATGAAAAGATCAATGGTAAGGGGTATCCTGAAGGTCTGAAGGGCCATGAATTTCCTCTGGGTTCAAAAATTCTGGCGGTTGCAGATGTGTTTGATGCCTTGACTTCACCCAGGGATTATCCAAAGTATGAAGGGAAAAAAGTGTTAAGCATGAAGCCCATGCCCTTGGCCAGGGCCATAAAAATTTTGAAAAATGAACGGGAAAGTCATTTTGACTCAAATGTTGTGGATGCGTTTTTGCGTATATTGCCCCAGGCACTGGAACTCTACCGTGGCACCCATTTTTCTGATGAGTATATAGATGCGTATTATGCAAAAAACGTAGATCCAGAAAATATGGAAAATTAGAAACAGATGGGTTCTTAAAATGAGTCAATAGTCTTTTAAGAACAGCTAAAGCAGAATCTTATATCCCAAAGCTAAAGCATTGGGATTTACGGCCTAAAGGCCGGAGTAAGTACCCGAGTATATATTCCTCAAAATAAAATCCATAAATATCAACGGTATATCTCTGTGGAATACCGAAAAATATATGCATGGGTACTTATAAGGTGGGGACATTGAATTATAAGGCGAGGACAGATTTAAAAATCTGTCCCCAAGCGTACTTATCCAGATTAGAATTTTTTTAAAAAGATTTCAAAAAGTTCTCTTTCAAATCCAGAATTTCATTGCCATTAAAACAATACTGCATCTCAAGGAACTGGCTGCGTAGCTGGGCCACATCCCCGGAGGCATCCACTTTATTGCGGATCACATCGGCCATGATGCGGGCCAGGGGCTCAAAATCACCCGCCTTCATGCCAAAGCGGGTCATCTCACTGACCCCAAGGCGGATACCTGAGCTGGCGGTGAACCCTTCATCGCTGGGAATGGCCTGATAATTACAGATAATATTGCTTTTTTCCAGGGACTGGGCAGCCTCAATGCCCTTTGCATACCCCACCCCAACGATCACTTGATGGGTTTGGGTAAAATCAACGGCAGCATCTCCCTGGACATCCAGCCCCTCTTTTTTCAATGCCCGGGCAAATGCCTTGGCATTGGCAATGACCTGGCGCTGGTAGTCATCCTTAAAGGTGTTCATTTCTATGGCGGCGATCAGAAGCCCCAGCATACTTCCCAAATGGTGGTTGGATACCATGCCGGGGAAGGCCCGTTTGCGGATGGCCTGCCACAGCTCGTGTTCCGGTGTGTTTTCCTGGTCAAAGGCGCATCCCACAACCCCTCGCTGGGATCCAAAAAATGTTTTATGGGTGGAACCGGTGACAAGATCTGCCCCCTCTTTAAAGGGCTCCTGGAAATGGGGGCCAATCAGGCCCAGCACATGGGCCATGTCATACATCAATACAGGCCGTTTGTTCATGGAGTCCAAAAGGGCCTTGACCTGGGCTATGGGTTCGGTGTGAAGCACCATGGATTTGCCAAAGACCATCAATTCCGGATCTATGTTACTCAGTAATTCTTCCAGGGCATTGACATCCATCTGGTAGGGATTGTCCCGGAGTACAGGGAAATTGAACACATTAAATTTTTCCGTAACCAGATTTTTGGCAATGTAATCCCGCAGGGCTCCCATGGGCTGGGCTGACAGATGCCCTCCCCTGCCGATGTGATTGGTGACGGCACAGGCAATGCGGCCGGGCTCCTGTTTCAGGTTCCCCCGATTTCGCCACTGAACCATGGCGCTGAAGGCTGTCATATTGGCCATCTGGCCACTCACCGATCGGCATTCCACCAGGGGGCATCCCATAAACTGGGCCATCTCATGGGCCAGGGCCTCTTCCACCCAGGCAATAAAATCACATCCCTGGTAGTAGAAAACCTCTTGCTCATAGGCGGCGGCCAGCTCCTTGTGCTCGGCATATCGTCCTACAGGGTCACTGACCTGGACAAGGCGAGTCAAGGCAGATGGGGTCATCTCCGAGGGGATAAGGTTGATGCATTGGGTCTGTCGCCATTGGTGATTGTCCCAGCTTTTTGAAAGCACCCTTTTAAGCCGTGAAATTCCCTGGGTTTTAAGGGTCTCGGCATCGGTTTTTGGCGTTTCGTATCCTTCCAAAAGGGGGTGAAAATAGGGCGGGGCATCGGAACGGCCATGGGATTTTACGACCATGGCGTTGAGGATACGTTTTCTGACCTTAATCTGCACCGTCTGTCCTGGCGGTATATGGGCAT
This sequence comes from uncultured Desulfocicer sp., assembly GCA_964433355.1. GTDB lineage: Bacteria > Desulfobacterota > Desulfobacteria > Desulfobacterales > Desulfobacteraceae > Desulfocicer. Next base: position 23,592 of record CAYSSE010000005.1, on the reverse strand, counting down.
CCAGGAGGCCCAGCACAATGGATCGTTTGCCGGTGCTCTCCGTGGGGGTCATGTCAACACCTTCCCCTTTAAATTGCCATAAGGGCACGGATGTTCCGCTGGTGATGTCTCCCACTTTTTGGCCATCCATGAAGACCTCGGCACCCTGCCTGGCAACCCCTTTGTCCGTCAATGCCAGACATTTGATGCGTCTTGGCAGGGGCGTCTCTTTTTCAAAAATCCCCTGGCGTTGATTTTCATGGGCCTTCCTTTGATGGGTAAGTGCCTCTTTTCCCACAAAATCTCCCTTCAAGGGATTTAAACTAACGGCCACCGTGGCAAGAGGAATGGCAAATATGGGGATTTGTTTTTCATCCGGACCCACGCCCAGCTCATGGCCATAAAGTGGCATACCCGCCTCCAGGCGAAGGGTGTCCCTTGCCCCCAGCCCCACCTGGACAACATTTAATTCCTTGCCCGCAGCAACGAGAGATTCCCAGAGAAAAACGCATTGATCTGCCGGTGCAAAGATTTCAAAACTGTTGGGCTCCCCGGTATATCCAGTTCTGGAAATAAGACAGGGAACGCCACAAAGTTCCATTTGGGAAAGGCAGTTCTGGTTGGGTTCAGGAAGAGTTCCGGTGCCAGCCACCCGGGTGAGCAAATCTTTGGCAACTGGCCCCTGAAGGGCCATCAATGAAAGGGTTTCCGTGTGGTTTTCCAGTGTGACATTCTCAAAGTCTTCAGCAATTTTGATGAGATGATCCCAGTCTTTTTCGCTGTTGGAAGCATTTACCACCAACAGATAGTCCTCCTGACCAAAGCGATATAGAAAGGCATCATCCAGGGCATATCCCTGGTCATCAGAAATAATCGTGTAATGGGCTTCCCAGGGCTGAAGGGCCTGGGCATTGCCGGTGAGTGCCTTTTGAAGAAATGCAATCTTGTCGTCACCTTTGATGCGAAAGCGGCCCATGTGACTCACGTCAAACATACCGCCATATTTGCGGGTGGCAAGGTGCTCCTTAATGACACCGGAAGCATATTGTACCGGCATGTCCCAGCCGGCAAAATCAACCATCTGGCCGCCGTTTTCTTTGTGCCATTGGTAAAGGGGCGTTTTCCTGCATTCATTGTCTGGGCTCATGGTCTCTCCACCTGTTGAAATGTTAAAAATTTTGTTTTTAGTCTCTCCGTATTCATGGAATTGTTTTATTGTGAATTTTTTAAAAAGACAAGGTTAAATTGGCATCCTTCATATGACCATAGAAATACTTTACAGTCTTTTGGGGAAAAGCTCCTGCGCATGGGGAATGTTCTAAAAAAGTGTAAATCATTTTTGAAGGATGCCAAATTTTTGGGTGTGTCCCACTTTCTGCACAAATTTAAAAATCAAAGGGTGGCCTCTCAGATTGGACCGGAATTTATCCTATTTACAGGTAAGAAATCAGTATCCTGTTTAAATTTTATGGTAAACATTGTTTGATATGGAAAAATAGATTTTCAGTATTAATAAAAACAATGGGTTAAAAAATCATTCATTGATATCATCAAAATCCACCCTGGAATTTAAATAGGATACAGAAATCACCTTGTGTGTATTTTTTATATCATAGCACCAAGTCATGATGGTAATATTCGGTTATCCACTTAAGGCGGGATATTTTCAAGACTCTTTATGTGGGTAATTAGCTTTTAACCCCTAAAATCAAGGATGCTAAGACGCTTGATTTTAAAGGCAGTCCCACCTTAAGTGGGTAGCCTAATATTCTCTTTCAAGCATTTGTCTGGAAATGAATTTGTGCAAAAAGTGGGACACACCTCTTTAAAAAGAAGAAGAAATGGATTCAAAAAAGCACGAACCCCATGAGAGGCTAATAAATGTTAACATTGGTTGGTCAATTTACAGTGTTACATTTTAATAATTGTTCTTGACTATTTGCCCCCATGATATTAGGGAATGGTAGGAGTTTTTTATATTTCTTAACCTTAAATGTTGTGAAGGTGGCTTTTACACAGTTGTCGTGTTGTGCCCCAGGGTTAGAGACTGTGAAGCCCGGATATCTATTTTGTGGGCTTGGAAACCTTGAGGATGTTTTAAAATTGTTTTCAGGGGATAAATTTTTTATTAGGTGAATAGACATGGGATATTGCAATGTTCACAGACTCAGACCTTAAGATGTTGATCGAGTGTCCCAAAAAAATCATAGAGGCATCACCGGCCAAAGGGATGGCTCAGGACAAGCGGAATGGCTTTGCCTTGAGAAAAAAAATGATATTGGTGTCCTGTGATGGTGGACATGAATTTGATGTTTTCTTTAGGCAAAATACCAAATTCTATGAGCAATTTTCTATAGGTCTCCGATATCATACCCACGACAAACAGTTAGGCAAAGTAATCATTCTAAGATATAATGGACAACACACAACAAAAGCAAAGGATTCAAGCAAAGACGACCACTCAAGCAGCTTTCACATTCACAGGACAAACGAATTTTTATTGGCAAAAAAAATCACAGAGCCCAGCGAAATAGAAATAACAGAAAAGTATTCAACCTTTGATAATGCCAGGTTCCATTTTTTTAAAGCGACCGGTATACAAAACGCAAATAAGTATTTTCCACAAGATGAAAAGCAATGGGATCTATTTAACCATGACACATGACATTGAAAAAATCATAGAAAAAACATGCAAGGGGCGGATCAGGCTGGAAAAGAAGCAAAACGACCTCTACCAGATCTTAATGCCGGTTTACTATGAAGACGGTGATATGGTGGATGTTTATATGGAGCCGATCCCAGGAGACGACTTTAAAGTTAGACTTGTTGATTATGGAACAACCTTGATGAAGTTATCATATTCTTATGAACTGAATAGCCCATCCAAGGAAAATATTTTTCAAAAGATACTGCTTCAAAGCGGGATAAAAGAGGTTGAAGGGGGATTAATCCTTGAAAGCCACCCAGACATGCTTTTCTCAAGCTTGATGCAATTCACTGGCTGTCAGCAGAAAATTCTCAATATGAAAATGTGGCGACGTGAGATTGTCCGAACCATGTTTATGGAAGACCTTGAAAGTTTTATCCAGGAAAGCATGTCGCAGTTCAATCCTGAAAAAGACGTTTCACCTCTTGATGATTATCTGGCTGTCGGTGCCGATTACAGGTTGACGTGCGCTGGAAAGACTTTTTATGTCTTTGCCATCAACAATAAAGATAAGGCTAAAAATAGCGCTATTTCGATGCTTGAATTTCAAAAAGCAGGCCTAAAGTATATCGGAGTGGCTGTGCATGAAGATATAAGTTCATTGCCGAATAAAGAACAAACCTATCTGCTTCAAAATGCCGATAAGCAATTTTTAAATTTGGATGATTTTAGAAAAGGTGGAGCATCTTTTATGAATAGAATTGCTGCATAATTTTAAAAATCCCCTTGACACAAACCCACTTACCCGGTTTTGATGGCCACGAGCTTATTCCAATTTGGAGCAAGTAAACTATCCCAGAACAACAGGCAGGTTAAACCTGGGACCCAAAAAACTCCTCAGCCGCCTGGGCCAAATTTCCGTTCGGTCATTCTGTCCCCATATAGTCCCCATTTTTTAGGGAATTGTAATAGTTTTTAAAGGAAAATGAAAGAACCATTGAAGGGACAGATTAGAGCCAAAACACTATTATGTCAAGAGGTTAAAGCCCCAAAAAGCATTTTAAGGAAAGTTCCCGTAATAGATCAATGATCGGTTCGCCTTTTTTGATTTTTTTGGGGATAGGGAGACTTGTCTATTCTTTAAATTTAAGTAACTTTTACAGTGGTGACCGGGCAGTGAGCTTCCAGGATGATAAACTGAACCGTGGAACCAAATACCAATTTGCCCACCCTGGATTCTTTTTTCATGCCAAAAATAATCTCATCCACCTGTTTGTCCCTGGCAAAACGAACAATATCATCTCCAGGTGCCAAGCCACGAATGAGAACGTGAACCTCACTTTCAATGCCTTGTTTATCCAGGTATTCTTTGATGAATTCAAGTTTTTTTTCGATTTCACTGATTCTTTCTGGAGTAGCGTCGGAGGCGCAGGTTTTGACCAAATAAACCAACGCGCCAGACTCTTTGGCTCTACGGGCTGCAAGCTCCATGACGGCGGTGGTTCTAAGATTTTTGTTATAGCTCACTAAAAGTTTCATCTTTTTTCTCTCCTGTTGGGTGATTTTTTTAACAGTTTTAAATCCCATACATTTTTAACTCAACCTTCAAACACATGGAGCCTTTTAAAAAATCAGCCTCCAATAACAAAGGTCTGAGCCCCTTCGCCAATTCTTTGTTGAAAATATTGCGTTAGAATCAAGCCCCAAAAATGTTATCATGATAATGGAGATTTAAAAAGTAAAACTCAATATAAAATTTTTTTAGGCTGGTTTCAAGGAGGCCACCGATGAAAAAGAGTCTTCTGGGAGTGGTGGAGCAGGAGAACCTCCTGTTCCACCATATTTTATCTGGGCGCATTTCCATTTTTCCGGCTCATCATATAACCCATTGATTTTATTAAACCAACATCCATTGATACAAAACAAATTATCTGGATAAATCAAAGAGTTGACTCTCCAAACGGGAAAATGGGAATGCGCCCTTTTATCTTGTTTGTGGAACGGTGCCCTGGATCAGGGATAGATACACCCAAACTTTCAGGTGCTATTTTAAAGCTGCTGTCAACGCAGGAATCACCTCGAAGATATCTCCGATGATGCCATAATCAGATTTAGCAAATATAGGCGCATCCTTATCCGTGTTAATTCCCACAATGACCTTGGAGGTTTTCATTCCGGCAAAGTGCTGCACAGCTCCAGAAACGCCACAGGCAATATAGAGCTTGGGCCCCACGGTCTTTCCGGTTTGTCCCACCTGCATGGCGTGGGGGGCATAGCCCGCATCCACAGCGGCCCTGGAGGCTCCCACGGCAGCACCCAGAAGGGCCGCACACTCTTCGAGCATGCTAAAGTTCTCAGCAGATTTGATGGCCCGGCCCCCGGTGAGTATTACCGGGGCCTCTGTCAGGTCAACCTTACCGCCGTCTCCCTTTTTTCTTTCGATGATCTTAACTTTTGCACCATCGGAAACCGTTGCAGAAAACGAAATTACCTCGGCTTCAACAGGGGCTTTTGCGGCCTCTATGGCATTGGGTCTTACGGTGCAAAGCATGAGGTCTGCTTCCACTTTTATGGTGGCAAAAGTTTTGCCTGAAAAGTGAGATTTCACCGCAGATTTTTCATCAATATCCACTGAAATACAGTCGGATATCAAGGGCAGATCTAGGGTTGCGGCCATGCGGGCAAACAGATCACGCCCGGTGGTACTGGCAAGACCCATGACAGCCTTTAGATCATATTCCTTTGCCGCAGCGATAATGGCATCGGCCTGGAGTTCCGGGCTGGTGGCAAGATCCCCTGATGCAATGGAAATGGCAATGATTTTCTGAACGCCAAATGCACAAAGCTCAGCTTTTGCGGCTTCGGCATCCCCCTCCAGAAGAAGTGCATACACCTCATTATCTCCGGTCTTTCCCCGGGCAGCCGTCAGAACACCAAAGTTGGCTTCCTTGATTTTTCCTTCACCCGTTTCTATTAAAATACCTGTCCTGATCATATTTTTGTTCTCCCTATGAACATTTAAACTTTATTAAGTACCCACACATATGTTTTTCAGCATTCCATGGATATATATCATTGATATCTCTGGGTTTTAAGAATATATACTCGGGTACTTATGACAAGATTCTCCACTTGTCTATATGATTTTTTCATCTTCCCGCAGGACTTTGAGCAATTGGGCGACTTGCTCCTGAACAGACCCTTCCAGCATTTTTGCACCGGATCTTTCAGGAACTGCTTCTAATTTCACAAGCTGGGAAGGACCGGCATTTTCATCAATGCCCAGATCGGCAATGGCGATCTCCTGGATTTTTTTCTTTTTGGCCTTCATGATGTCCGGGAATTTGGGATACCGGGGTTCATTGAGTCCCTTGGTGGCACCGATGATGCCCGGCAGGGTCATTTCTAGGACTTCTCTTTCTCCCCCACCCACCTCTTTTTCCATGGTTGCTTTCCCACCGTCAATGGTAAGTCTTGACACTTCATTGACCACGGGAAGCCCCATGGATGCGGCCAGGCGATACTGGGTCTGGGAGCCTTCTGTGTCCACGGAGCCTTTTCCTGTAAATATGAGATCGGCGGCACCATCTTGTTCCATGACCGCCTTCAGGGCCTTGGCCGTGAGGGAACTGTCCAGGAATTGCCCCTGGGTTTGCACGTGGATGGCCCGTAGGGCACCCATGGCCATGGCACTTCTAAGGGTGGCTGTGGCAGCCCCTTTACCCACGGTGATAGCAACCACCTCACCGCCCTCTTTTTCCACCATACTCACGGCCTCTTCCAGGCCGTATTCGTCGTAGGGGTTGACAATGAACTTGCATTCTGAATCTTCAAAGCCGTTATCCCCAACCAGCTTGATATTGGCTGCAGTATCGGGAACATGCTTAATGCATACAAAGATTTTCATGATTTCGTTTCCTCTGAATCTTAACGTCTGTGCATAAAAAAATGAATGATGATGTCGGCATGAAACGGTTCCGGCCATCATCATTCATTAACTTTTCTGGCATTCTTCAATATGATCCCAAACGTATTTTACCGTCTTTTGGGAGTCATTTCTGAGCAATTGACTTGTTGCTTCAACAAGTGAAAGCTGGAAAATGAAGGCTGCCACATCTTTATTTAGGCTTTCATTTTTTCATTCTTAGGATCATACAGGGGCATGGCAACCACTTGTGCGGCCCTCATTCTGCCCAGTATCTCAACTTCCAGTTTTGTGCCGGGAACGGCCAGTTCCGGGGTGATGTAACCCAGGGCAATACTCTTGTCAACACGGTGACCATAGCCACCGGCAGAGGTGATGCCCACCCGTTCTCCATCTTTGTAAATACCGTTGTATCCATAGGGATCAGAATCTGTGGCTTCCACAACCATGCAGGCCAGTTTCTGGGTAATGCCAGCCTCTTTTTTCTTAAGAAGTGCGGCTTTTCCAATGAACTCCTTATCCCATTTAACCGTCCAACCCACATTGGTTTCCAGGGGATGGTGATGGCGATTCATCTCACATTTCCAGGCCAGATACCCTTTTTCCAGGCGCATGGAATCCATGGCATACATGCCAAACATTTTTAGATCAAATTCAGCTCCCGCCTCCATGAGGTGGTTGTACAGGGGAATTTGTTGTTCCATGGGATGGAAAATTTCAAACCCAAGCTCTCCCACGTAGTTCATGCGGTTGACCCGACATTTTACCCGGCCCACATAAATCTCTTTGGTGGTGCTGAACTTGAAGTTTTCATTGGAAACGTCATCATAGCTGGCCTTGGCAAGGACTTCCCGGCTCTTGGGCCCGGCAAGGACCAAGCAGCCCATCTTGTATGTAAGATCTTCCATAATAACGGAACCGTCTTCTGGCAGATTCTGGAGCATCCAATGTTGATCATGTTTTTTACCTACACTTGCAGTGACACAAAAGTAGTCATTTTCTGCGGTGCGGGACACCGTCATGTCGGTTTTAAACATACCATCAGGATCAAGACAGGGACTCAAAGCCAGGGCACCATCCTTTGTGGGAACTTTCTGACAGGTGAGGTTGTTCAGCCATGCTTCTGCACCGGGTCCGGAAATGCGGGTTTTGGCAAACCGGGTGAGATCCAGAAGTCCCACTTTTTCCATGACGTGTTTACACTCTGCTTTGACATTGTCAAAGGAGTTGTTTCGCCGCCAGGAGGGTGTTTCGTGGGTGTCTTCCCCTTCAGGGGCAAAGTAATTGGGACATTCCCATCCAAAGTAGTCACCAAAGGAGGCATTGGCCGCTTTCTGATGTTCAAATATGGGGCTGGTGCGGTTGGGTCTGGCTGCCTCACGCCACTCATTGGGATAAATGATGGAATAGAGTCTGGGATAGGTATCGGCAATTTTTTCATGGTTGTAGGCCCAGTTGGCATGGCTTCCATATCGACGACTATCCATGTCCCACAGGTCAATTTCAGGCTCTCCGTTCATGATCCATCCGGCCAGGAAGTGTCCGATGCCACCGGCCTGGGTGATGCCAAAGCTGTAACCACAGGCTTGGTAGAAATTTTTCAATGGGGCAGCCGGGCCCACCAAGGGGTCTCCGTTGGGAGTGTATGTGATGGGGCCTGCGGTGACGTGTTTAAACCCCGTATCACCCAGAACAGGGAAACGATGCATGCCATGTTCGATGTTCTCGGCAATGTTGTCAATATCGGGCTTGATTTCTGTTTGGGCATAATCCCAGGGCACCCCTTTGGGTTTCCACTGTTGACCAACACTCTCGTACATGCCAAGAATTAGACTGTCCATTTCCTGGCGTAAATAGATGGAACGATCGGGGTCTCGTACCAAGGGAAGGAAGGCATCACGCTCGTCCACGGCATTGATCTTTTCATAGAGGATGTGGGTATGGGCAATGGCGATGGAGGGAATCTCTAAACCCACCATTTTGGCAACTTCCGGGGCCCACAGACCTGCGGCATTTATGACATGCTCACAGGTGATGTCTCCTTTGTCAGTTTTTACCAGCCATTCGCCCGAGGGCAGTTTCTCAATGCCGGTTACCATGGTGTGAAGATTGAGTTCTGCCCCGTATTTTCTGGCACCCATGGCCAGAGCCTGGGTCAGACTGTTGGGGTCCACATCGCCATCATCCGGCCAGTAGAGACCGCCCAGCAGCCCTTCGGTGTTCATCAGGGGATGCAGTTCTTTCATCTTATCCGGGGTGACCCAGTCCACATCCAGGCCCAGGCATTTACTCATGGAATAAAAGTATCCCAGTTCGTCCATGCGGTCTTTGTTGTCGGCGGTGCGGATGGAACCTGTGGTGTGCCAGCCAGTGTTCTGGCCGGTATCTTTTTCCAGCTCCTTGAAGATTTCAATACTCTTCATATTGACCTGGGTGCCATAATAGCTTGAATGAAAAAAGGAGACGTTTCCTGCGGCCATCCAGGTTGATCCAGAGGTGAGTTCATGCTTTTCCAAGAGAACCACATCATTGCCCCAGCCATATTTCGCCAGATGATACGCAACACTTACACCAATAGCTCCACCACCGATAACCACTGCCCTTGCATTTGTTTTCATTTAAAATCTCTCCTTTTTTGATTCAAGTTGTTACCCTTTTGTCGCCTTACTGCAAAGCTAAAGGCTTGTGTTACAATAAGGCTGTTTTGCGGCAAAAGGGTTGGTTTTAAGACTAATAAGATTGTATTCGATTTTAATATGCAACTTATAATCCATCAAGTAGTTTTTCTGAAATTTTTTTGTTAATTCTTAATTTTTTAGATCATAATTGAAAAATAAGCAAAAGAGTAGCCCTTAAAATTATGATTCCGCCATATTTTAGATCTATCAATCTGAGAGGCTGCGTTGATTATTTGTTGTTTAACAATGCCCTTATGATCTTGTTTTTTGATTGCCTGACATGCGTATCAAAAAAGTGCGAAAATCCGCCAGGGTAATAGATCATCACCAGAATGAGCATCAAGGCGTAGATCACAAGATTCAACCCGGGTAAATGGGACAGGGTGGAGCGAATGACTTCCATTAAAAAGAGAAAGGGAAAGGCGATAACCGCCCCTCCCCACAAACTTCCCCGCCCACCGATGTAAGCAACAGCCAAGACCTCAACGGTTTTGGTGGTGAGCATCACATCTGGAGTGAGAATCCCGTAATAATGGCCGTAAAAGCCCCCCATAACCCCTGCAATGGTGCAGGAGATGGTGAAATTAAAAACCCGGTAGAACACGGGGTTTATGCCGGACGTTCTTGCCGCATCCATGTTCTGTCCAATGGCTTTAAAGGCCAGCCCCACCTTGGATTCCACCAACATTTTGCAGATAATATAGGCCACAATTAACAACACAATCATTAGATAATAATATGGAACATTAGAGTCTGTTGCAAACATTTTAGGGGTCCGAAGACCCAGGGGCCCCCTTGTGAGCCACACCAGTTTGATGGCAAGCCCCATGATAGCCAGGCCGAAAAACCAGGAGAGACATGCGGCAAAGATACCCCGAAGTCGCAGGGAGATCATGCCGATGATGAACCCCAAAATGGCGGCATTGGCCCCGCCAATGAAGATGCCGATCCAGGGAGATATGCCAAAATTAACGGCCAGCAGCGATGAGGTGTATCCCCCGTAACCGGCCACGGCGGCATAGCCGAAGTTCACAATGTTAATGTAGCCCGCAGTAAAATCAAACCCCACGGACAAGGTGGCAATAAAACCTGCATAGATGAGCCACCGCAGCAGATATTCATCGGTAAAGGGGGGGATATACGGCAGTGCCAGCATCAGGAGAACACAGAGCACACCTGCCGGATTGAATCCAATTTTTCCCAGTAGGTTTCCCGATGCAGGGCTTGATTGAACGGTGTTTGTTGTTTCCATCACTATCTCCTATGTATCCAGAACGCCACGGACTTCTGTGCCGAATATTCCACTGGGTTTAAAAATGAGTATGAACATGATCAAAATGGAGGGCACCACAAAGTCCCATCCAGCCCCCACATATTGTACGGTGACCACCTTTAAGAGGGCCACCATAAAGGCACCGATCACCGCCCCCAGAATATCACCAAGGCCCGATAAAATGACCACAAACCATGCCATGTAAAGCGGTTCAAGGCCCATGGTGGGATAGGCCGGATACATGAATAACAGGCTGCCTCCTGCAACGCCGGCAAGGGCACAACTCAAAGCGATGGTAATCAAAAAAATGGTTTCAATGTTAATGCCCACAATCTGGGCACCTGTGGCATCCTGGGAAACGGCCCGAATGGCTCTGCCCGTACGGGTATAGGTCATGAAAGCCCAAAAAAGAAAAATAATCAAGGCCGCCAGGCAAAATGCGATGACCCGATCCCGGGAGACAAACACATCGGCAAAGGTGAGGGGCATCCCGCCCCAATATCGAACGATCCCCTTAAATTCGGCACCAAAGATGAGTTGATGAAGGTTCACCAAAAGGACACTCAACCCCACGGTGAGCAAAAAGGAGTTCATGACCCAGTTGTCTGTGGATCGTTTTCTCAGCGGTTTGAACACCAGAAACTCGGTGATGATACCGGCAATCACCCCCACCACCATGGAGGCAAAAATGGCCACCAAGGGGCCCCAGATCACCAGAAAAGAGTCCGGGTGCATGGTGGTGTAATTGTGGATGGGGGTGAACGTATAATAGGCACCTAAGGAACCAATCATGAAATATTCACCATGGGAAAACGCGGGAATATTCAACACCCCCAACATCAGGGTGAGACCTGTTGCGACAAGGGCAATCATGCCGCCGGTGATAATGGTATTTACAAGGATGTAGGGACCGCCATTTACAGTGGCAAAAATGGCCAGCAAAATGGAGCTCAAGATGGTGATGCCTTTGGCTGATTTCATCCAGGCAATGCTATCCTTAAGGTTATCAGACATACAATTTCTCCAGACTTGATTTGATGTTAAACGCCAAGGAACACCTTCTTTACATAGGCATCGTTTAGAAGATCGGAACTTTTACCTTCCAGGCCCACTTTTCCGTTTTCCAGAACATACCCCCGGTCGGTGATGGACAAGGTGGTGGTGACGTTCTGTTCCACCAGCATGATGGTGACCCCGGTTTTTCGAAGCACATCCAAAGAGTCAAATACGCTGGCCGTCAACTGGGGGGCCAGTCCAAAGGAGGGCTCATCCACCAGCATCAGGGTGGGGTCGGACATCATACCACGACCGATGGCCAGCATTTTTCGCTCACCACCGCTCATGGTACCGGCCAGTTGGTTTTTTCGCTCAGCCAGGCGGGGAAAGAGGTCAAATACAAATTTCAGCCGTTCCTTCTGGACAGTTTTATCCCGGATGATATAAGCCCCCATCAAGAGGTTCTCCTGCACCGACATATTCACAAAAAGGTTCATCTCTTCGGATACAAAGGCAATGCCCTTCTGGGTGATCTGATAGGCGGGAAGCCCTGTGATATCTTCTCCATTAAATTTAATTTTACCCGCCATGGGGGGGATCAAACCTGCAATGGTTTTCATGGTGGTACTTTTACCGGCACCGTTGGGCCCCACAATGCAGACATATTCTCCTTTGTCCACATTGAGATTGACCTTTCTCAGGATTTGCAGATATCCGTATCCGGCATCCAGTTCTTTTATTTCTAACAGCATGGCATCTCCATTGATTTGAGATTCTTCTGGGGATTTTTTTTATATGAAAGAGTAGACACACCTAACATTTTTTCATACTTCGTTATGGGTGAACCGAGGCCAGAATAAGGTCTGCCCGTGGCAGTTGTATGAAAAAGCAGGTACTGGGTGCTAACGCACCTTACTTTTTCAGTTTTTGTTGTGGGTAAACCCGGAAAACATACCAGGTCTGCCCTTGGCCGCTATTTAAACTGGACGAGCATCAGTCAGCACTGCCCAGATAGGCCTTGGTCACCCGGGGATCATTGGCCACCTCTTGGGTGGGGCCTTCTGCGATTTTGGTGCCGAACTGGATGCACAAAAGACGATTGCACACCGCCATGATCAGCTGCATGATATGTTCGATCATGAGGATGGAGATGCCCTTTTTGCTAATTTTTTTAATGATGCGCATGATGTCGGTGAGTTCTCCCTCGCTGAGTCCCGATGCCAGTTCGTCCATGAACAACATTTTGGGGTGGCTGGCCAGGGCCCTTGCCAGATCCAGGCGTTTGAGTTGTACCGTGTTAAGCTGTTCTGACAGCACATCTTCGGCCATGGGGAATTCCACAAAATCCAGCATTTCCCGGCTGTGTTGCATGGGATCTTTCACCACACCGGGGGCATTGCCGAAAATGGTGGCCGTCATGACGCTTTCAATGGCGGTCATTTTGGGGAAGGGGCTGGGAATTTGAAAGGTGCGAGACAGGCCCTTTTTGCACATTGCCTCCGGGGTGAGCCCGGTGGTCTCCTCACCAAAAAAATTCACCTTACCCGATGTGGGGGGATTGAGCCCTGATATGGCGTTGACAAAGGTGGTCTTACCGGCACCGTTGGGACCAATAAGCCCCACAATATCACCTTGATTTACGGTCATGGAGACGGAGTTTACAGCGGTGAGACCTCCAAATTGTTTGGTCAGATTATGGGTTTCCAGTACGATCATGATAGATACGTTTTCCTTAAATGGTTGCCGGTGCAAAATATAAAAGCGATGTTTGTGATGAATGCCGGAAAAGAATACACCGGAATGCGCAGGCTTTTTCTTTGTGGGAGAACGGGATCAGGTTCAGGGCTGTAATTCCCGGAAATAATGCCAATAGGCCAAGCCTGACCCCTCCCCACTACTATGTAAACAGAAAAAGATTATCATCGAATTTCAGGGGGGTCGGCCGGGCCTGACTCCCTTTTAATTCATTCGCTTTCCGGTACTATTTTTTTGCTTCAAATTCCTTTACTTTCCACACATCCGGGAAGATAATGCTGCCCTTGCCCGCCTTGTACTGGAGGATGGGAAAGAAATAGGCATCACTTGAAACCACCATATCCGGCATGGTTTCGGCGGTGTACTTGTACTCGTTCATGATGATGGCACCGTCTTTTTTGCCATAGGTGAGTTTGCCGGTGTTGACCTCTTCCACCATGACTTTATGGATGGATTCCTTGTCCAGCACGCTGTATTTTTCGTAGGCTCTATTGAGGATTTTGATGAACATGCGAATACCGTCATAAGAGAGACCGCCCGCAGAAGGGCTGGGGTTGAATCCGAATTTGCCTTTAACATCCTTGGCCCATTGTTGGGCTTCGGGGGTGGTGAGCTGGGGAATGGAGTCCAACACATAATCAGAGGCAGGGCCTGTCATTTTGTACCAGTCACCGATCCATCCAAGACCTGAAGCCACTAAAACGCTCTTAAGACCCACTTCGGAAAACTGTTTTACAAAGGAGGTCAGGGCCGCAGGGGAGGTGGAGGTTCCCATTACTGCAGAAACGCCTGCTTTTTTAAATTTGCTCAATAGGGGATAGAAATCGGTCTGGGTGGCAGGAAAATATTCTTCTGCAAAGATTTCCCATCCACTGGCTTCCAGGGCTTTTTTATAAGATCCACCGGCGCTTCTACCCCAGTCTGTGTCTTCGCCGTAAATGGCGGCGATTTTCTTTTTCGGTGTCCAGGTGCCAGCTTCGATGGCCTTGTTGAGTGCTTCCACATAGTTTTTCTCAAGTTTGGCGGGAACAGGCCATCCCTTGCCACCCCAATAGCTGTATTTTTCCGGATCGGCCTGCCATTTCTGGTTAACCACTTCACTGGCACCAAAGCCGAACATGTGAGGAACCTTGTACTGGGCCGCCACGTCCATCACCGAGATGGCCACAGAGGAGTGCCAGTTCAGCACGCCTGCCTGAATGCCCTTGCCCTCAACGGCTTCGGCATAGGCTCCGGCAGCCTTGGCTGGATCTGACTGAGAATCCACCCATACGACATCAATTTTGTAATCACCCACGGTGTAATCAATGGCCTCCATGGCCATTTGAACGGATGCTTTGAATTCTTCCCCTGTCTGGGCTGAAGGGCCGGTGAAGGGGCCAAGAACACCCACTGCAACGCTTTTGCCTGCGGCAAATACATTGGCAGCGCCAAAAATCATGAAAATGGCAAGGGTTAAGAGGGGGAATAATGCTTTTTTCCTGTTTCTCATACTCTTTTCTCCAAAACTTAAAAAAGGTTATTAGATAGACTGCTGGTTTCAGTTTTCTTGAACAAAAATTAAGGAGCCTTTCCAGAAAGCTTGTAAGATTGCGGTGACACCAGATTTTATTAAATCATACTGAAGCAGCATACGGATGGGACAGGTCTGACAAATGGGGCCTGGATGGCCACGATGTGTACGATCTAAATAAAAAGCAATAAATATACCAACAAAAAATAAAACAAGGGATAAAAAATCAATGTCCGGGAACTGTGGAGAATAATTTTATAAATGAATATAATTTATTTTTTACAAGAATAATTTAGACCGTATGATGTGTAAAAATATTTTTTACAGTAAAATAACTTTACATTTACAGTAAAATAATTTTACATATAGCGATGACACGATAATAGGTTGTCTTAAATTCTTATCTCTTATTTTCGTATTCTTTTGGCAAGGACATAAGAACCCTTTTTTGGGCATCCTTCATATGACCTCAAAAGCACTTTACAGTTTTTTGGGAAAAGTACCTACAAATGGGTAATGATCAAAGAAAGTGTAAAGTGGTTTTAAAAGATGCCCTTTTTTGGTTCTGGTTTGTCCAGGTTAGGGGGATTCATACCATCGACCATTAATCGTAATTGGTGGGTCAATGGGGTCATGTCAGAAAGGGTCCCTGGAGGTAATCCTCCCGCAACATTTTATATTTTTTCATTTTGTAATAGAGAAGTTGACGGGAGATACCCAGGCTGGCGGCTGCCCGTGCAATGTTTCCGGTGTGGATTATCAGGGATTGATGAACAATATCTTTTTCCTGTTCAGCCTTTTTTTCAATGAGATTGACGGGAGAGGACAAGGGTAATACCTGGGGGGAGGATGCACTGGCATGGTGAGGGGGCAAAAGGGTGTTTTTAGCAGGAACAGATGAGGGGGGGGGAGTCAAATTTGAAAAATGGGACTGGAGATATCGAATCTGGATGGTGTCACCGGAACCCACAATGTTCATGGCCCCTTCAATGGCATGCTCCAGCTCTCTTACATTTCCCGGCCAATGATATGTCTGAAATCGAGTCATTACGTTATCAGAAATCCCCTTGACCCCTTTTCCCATGAGTTTGTTGTGTTTGTTAATAAAATGTTTCACCAGAAGTCTTAAGTCCCCCATGCGCTCGGACAGGGGGGAAATGTGAATGAACACCACCCCAAGACGGTAGAAAAGATCCGAGCGCAGGGTGCCGTTTGCCATGGCCACATGGGGATCTTCATTAACGGAACTGATGATTTTAACATCAACTGTGGTCTCTTTTAATGCCCCCACCCGTCTCACCTTCCGTTCCTGAAGTACCCGTAAAATTTTACTCTGGAGCCCCACGGGCATGGAGTTTAGTTCATCCAGAAAGATGGTACCACCATGGGTCTTTTCAAACAACCCGGCTTTATTCACCGATCCTGTAAATGCGCCCTTGGAGGTGCCAAATAAAATACCCTCCAGCAAATTTTCTGGGATGGCGGCACAGTTCACAGGGGTGTACTTTTGACGACTTCTGGCACTGTGGTTATGAATGGCCCTGGCAAAAAGCTCTTTGCCCGTGCCGGTCTGGCCAAACAGCATCACCGGTGAAGGGGTGTTTGCCGCCATTTTTGCCGAAGAAATGGCCCGGATAAGTTCTGGATCTTCACCAATGATGGAATCAAAAAAAATGTCACTGTCAAAGGTCCTATGCTTAACGGGCATGTCTGCAATGGTTTCGGCAAGGACATTATAATCCCTGACAAAACAGATGATGCCGATGATTTTACTGTTTCTTGTCAGGGGAAATGCACTGTGCACCGTGTTTGCCACCTTGCCCATTCGGGTGCGATAAAAAATAGGTTGATCGATGATGGGGGCGCCTTTTTTCAGGCAC
Organism: uncultured Desulfocicer sp.; assembly: GCA_964433355.1. Classification (GTDB taxonomy): domain Bacteria; phylum Desulfobacterota; class Desulfobacteria; order Desulfobacterales; family Desulfobacteraceae; genus Desulfocicer. The sequence goes on along the minus strand of CAYSSE010000005.1, from coordinate 6,946 downwards.
TGCATGATGATGCTGTCATCGTTGGTGAGGTGATACACGTCTGTGATTTTTTTATGCAGCGCGTTTTGGGGATCCAGATCATCAATGCGGGACATGGCCCGGTTGTAATAAGTGATGACCCCATTGAGGTCGGTGACCAAAACGCCTTCACTGAATTTATCAAAAACAGAGATAAAATCCGCATCTGTGACTGCGTGCTTGCAATATTTCGTGTCTTCTCCTGTCAATTCATTCCTTTTGGGCCTTTTGCCATGCCTTGTTTGTTTTTTTCATCAAGTCTGGGATTCCGGGCTTAAAAGCTGCGTCAGCAAGGGGACAATTTCAAAAAGGTCGCCCTTAATAAAATAGTCGCAATTGGACACCATGGCAGCTTCGGGGTTGGTGTTTACGGCAATGATCATACCAGACATTTTCATTCCGGCAAAGTGTTGTATGGAACCGGATATCCCACAGGCAATGTATACCCGGGGGCTGACTTTTTCACCGGTCTGTCCCACCTGCATGGTGTAGGGAACCCATCCCATATCCACGGCCACCCGGCTTGCCCCTACTGCGGCTCCCATGGCTTTTGCACAGTGGAACAGCAGATTGAAATTTTCTTTGTTCTGCATGGCCCGGCCCCCGGAGATGATAATATCCGCCTCTGTGATATCTGTCTGGGAGGATTGGCCGGGAAGGATTTCAAGGGTTTTGAATCGCTCCGGCAATGGGGTGTCAATGGCCATGGGGATCATTGTGGCATTGCTTTTTACGGAAACGGTCGGGATCACATTGGGTCGGATGCCAAAGAGCTGATAAGCTCCTGAAACCTTTATGGTGCCAATGGTTTTACCGGAATAGAGTGTGGTTTGGGCAAGCCCTTTTTCCATGTCCACATCAATGCAGTCCATCACCAGTGGCGCATCTAAGACTGCGGCAATGCGGGGAAGCAATTCCCGCCCCATGGGGGTTGTCAATGCCAGCAGGGTTTTTATCTGGTGGGCCTCCATGGCCTGGATGATGGCATGGGTGTGTTGTTCCGGATTCCATGGGGTGTTTTCCCCACCGCTTATGGTCAGCTCCAGGATGGCATGGATCCCATGGGATTCCAGTCTCTCCCTGAAGGATTCGCCATTTTCATTGATTACAAGGGCATACACGTCCCGCCCCGTTGCTCTGGCGCAGGCAAGCATGCCAAAGTTGGCATCCTTAACCCTGCCCTCCTTGATTTCAATTACAACACCTGTTCTTTGCATGGATTTTCCTTTAATTGAGGCAAATATTCGGCCAGCACCCCATCTTCACCTAAGTTTGACCTGCTCACCTAACAGTTTGGCCTGCTCACCTAACATTAGTATGCTACGCAGTCCCAAGTTAGAGGAATATGGGGCACTGGCCAAACATTTACACTATCAACCAAAATATTTACTAATTGAGAACTTTCGCTTCATCCCGAAGGATTTTCACAAGGGTTTGTGCCTGTTCTGTGGGGGTTCCAGTGATCTCTTGTGCCTGCCTTTTTTGTGCAAAGGGTTCAAGTGAAATAAGAGACATGGCCGATGGGGACGGGGCAATATCCAGATCCTTTGCTTCAACAATTTTAACCTCTTTTTTCCGGGCCTTGACCACGTCGGGGAAGGTGGGGTAGGAGGGGGTGTTGATTCCCCTGCCCACTCCCAGAACACAAGGCATGGAAAGGTCATAGATGTTTTTGCCTCCCCCTTCGGTCTGGGTTTCCACAGTGGCTCTGTCTCCTTGTGGTGTAAATTTTATCACATTGGATGCCACGGGAAAATCAAATGCGGCCCCCAGACGAAACATGGTCTGCATCCCTTCCATATCAATGGATTCCCTGCCGGTGAAAATGAGGGTGGGGCAGCCATCCTGCTCAATGGCAGCTTTAAGTGCTTTGGCTGTGAAAATACTGTCTTTTGGATTGTCCGTTTTCACCAGTATGGAGCGATCTGCCCCCATGGCCATGGCTGAGCGAAGGGTTTTCTCCACATCTTCGGTGCCAAGGGAAATGGCAATTACCTCCCCCTGCCCCAGATGGTTTCGCAGGAAAACCGCTTCGGTAACGGCATGTTCGTCATAGGGATTGAGAAGAAAAGAGACCTTATCATCAATACGGTTGCCGTCCTTCACCACAATGTTTGCTGCAGAATCGGGGACATGTTTTACGCAAACATAAATTTTCATAAATCATCACCTCTGGGCCGAAATATTGTATGACAAAAAAGGTAAGTATTTGGATTGATAGTGTAACTGTTTGACCAGCGCTCCATACTCCTCTAATTTGGGACTGGGGTAACATACTAATGTTAGGTGAGCAGGCCAAACTTAGAGGAATATGGGGTGTTGGGTGAATATTTACCAAAAAAGGGGCTTGTTCTCTTGAAAACAAGCCCCTTAATGGCTTTTTAATTCATCCAGACCATGCTAAACCAAACTTGCATGTCTTAACCGTTTACAGAAAAGCTGGAGTTGTAGTTAATCTCTCTCTTGCGTGAGAAAAAGCCTACATCCATTGTCCTGCCTGTGTATTCATAGGTGAACTGGAAGGGGTCGTTGTCATGATCCAGGCCTTTTTCACAGGCATCAATGAGTTCTGCCATCATTCGACCCACCACCGGGGCATTTTTGTATTGATTGCCACTGGTACCCACGGCCATGTAGAAACCACCCATATCTGTTTTATCATAGATGGGAATCCAGTCATCAGACACATCATACAGATCACATACACCCTTGGACTGGTTGGGCACTTTGAGTTCTGGAATGCGTTTTCCCAAACGGTAGCACTGGGCCTTCCATTGTTCATCTGTAAGCTGATTGTCCTTGCCGTGTCCGCCTTTACCTGCGTAAAAATCGTCGGGATCCACCCATTCCTGGGGATCACAATCCGGGTCTTCGCTGCCAATGAGGAACATGTTGCCCACTTCGGGTCTTACATAGCAACCGATATCCCCATCGGACATGTGGTAGCCATCATTGAGGTAGTCATATCCTTCTGGAGAGGGGCAATGCATGACTTCGTGGCGCAGGGCTTTGGTTTTGATGTTGCAGCCTTCCCATACCCCTTCGGCCATCTGGGTAACTTTAAAGGAGTGCGGTCCACCTGCATTAACCACAACCGGGGCGTCAATTTTTGTACCGTCTTTTAAGGTGATACCAGCAACCTTACCATTTTCACTGCGAATTTCCACCACCTCTGCATTGAACAGGAAAGTGCCGCCCTTGGCCTCTGCTGCCCTCATGATATTGTGGGCAGACAAAGCAGGGTCATTTACATAGCCCCCTTCTGCGCAGAAAATACCGCCTTCCAGCATCTCTTTGGGCTCATCGTAGAATGCGGGATCTTCCGGACGTCTCACCGGCCAGTATTTGTGAAGATCAATGGGGGGTACCCTTTTTTTGATGGTTTCATTGTCCCACTCTTCATACTTTACACCCACTTCATCGTAGTTTGCCTGGACTTTTTTCCAGTCATGGCCTTCGGATTTAAGGAGAAGCGATCCGGTATTCATGTATTTGGCAAGACCTTTTTCATCCGCTGCATGATCCAGGTAATTTTCCCAGTCCAACCAGTATTTAAATCCCTCATAGGCCATGGCCACACCATCAGCCGTTGAGTAATGGGCCCTTACAATGGCGCACGAACCTGCTGTGGAACCTTCTCCGGCATCGGATACCTTGTCAACGTTAAGGGTTTTATATCCCATTTTGCAAAGTTCATAAGCAATGGGAGATCCGATAACGCCGGCTCCGATAATGATGGCATCATACTTTTTGGTCATTTTCTTTTGTTCTCCTTAAACGTCATACCTTAAATGGTACGGTTAATGATTGACAATGGACGTTTGTGATGGCCCTACAGGTTTACCGCTTGCCATTGCGGCCACTGTCAAGTGATATATCCTTTTCAGAACAAAACATAGCGATTAAAAAAAATCTGAGTTTTGCCCAGGTAAATGATTCTTGTCATGTGGGTTGTATTCATGCGGGCTTGTTATATCCGATTCCACCAAAACCTGCCTTTGAACTAACTAACTAATTACAGGCTTGCTCCAGTTGCGATTTCATAAAACTTAAATAAATCAAAAGCAATTTTAGTGCCACAATGAGTTTTAAACATGTGAGTTTGTATTTTGGTGAAAAAAGAACAAAGGGTATTCTTGTCCCTGATACTTAATGTTTTAGACGTTGTCAAGTTAAAAGCTTTTTAAAACATAAAAAAGTATTCTAAAAAATTATGGTATCGTTAAAAAATATATATTTTTTTGTTCTTTTTTGCAATATGTAGTGCTGATCAGAAACATATATGGCTGTAACCACCAGCCACAACGAATATGGAAAATGGTATTATGCCGCCGCCGACGGGTGATGGATCCGGCCCGGGACCGTCGGCAGCCCTTTTGCCTGTACAAATTTACCAAGGTGAAGCGCTTAGGACGCTGTCCCGAATATGACTCGACAGGCTGTTCCTGCCTGTTTCATATTATTTTCCATGATTTCTGGGCATTCTTCAAAAGTAATTTACACTTTCTTTGAACATTTTCCATTTGCAGGGGTCTTTTTCAAAAAACTGTAAAGTACTTTTGAGGTCATATGTAAGTATGCCCTGGATTTTTAAAATTAAGGGGAGAGGCTGTTTTGGATTTTTATAGGATTCAGTTTATACCAACAAAACTTTTTTAAGGTCTATTCCATATTTTTTCATGCGGTTCCAAACGGTTACCCTGTTGATATCAAGAAGTTTAGCCGCCTTTGACTGGTTGCCATTTGTCTGCTTGAGTGCTTGGATTAACTGGGCTTTTTCATCGGGCAGAACCGCCTGGTTTGTCACGGCATTGACAGGGGAGAAAAAAATTTCTTTTGGGGTATTTATCTTCTTAGGTAAATGATCCGGTTGAATGGTAGGCCCTTCCGAGGTAACAAAGGAATACTCCATGGCATTTTTAAGTTCTCTTATATTGCCGGGCCAATGGTATTCCATAAATGCTTCCATGGCATCATGGCTGACTCCGGTAATGGTCTTACCGGTTTTTATATTCAGGCGGCGAATAAAAGAACTGATCAAAAGAGGGATGTCTTCTTTCCGATCCCGCAGGGGTGGCAGGTGTATGGGGATAACGTTGATCCTGAAGAGTAGATCCTGTCGAAATTCTTTATTTTCTATTAACGCTTCAAGGTCCCTGTTTGTAGCCGTGATGATTCGAACGTCAACTTTGATTGATGAAATATCCCCCACCCTTTCAAACTGCCCTGACTCAATCACCCTTAATAATTTTGTCTGGATAGATACGGGGATATCACCGATTTCATCCAGGAAGAAATCCCCCTGATTGGCGGCCTCAAAACGTCCGATGCGGTTGCTGTAAGCACCGGTGAAAGCACCTTTGGCATGGCCGAACAATTCGCTTTCAAGGACTGATTCATTTAGTGCGGCACAATTGAGCTGAATAAATGGGCCCTGTTTTCTGGCACCGCATAAGTGGATGGCATTTGCCACCAACTCTTTGCCAGTGCCGCTTTCACCCAGTATGATCACAGGGGCGTTACTCTCAGCGGCTTTTCGGATCATTTCAAACACATTTTGCATTTCAGGTGATTTGCCCACCATGCCCAAAAAGTCAGCGTCCCTGTCACATTGCCTGGAAAGGAGGTGGATCTTTTCATCCATCTTGGTTAGTTCAGAAATATCGGTTAGCGTTTCCACAACACCAAGGGCTGTCTTGTTTTCATCCCATAGAATGGAGGCATTTTTTAAAACCGGTAAAAAGCTTCCATCCTTGCATTTGACCAGGCAGCGGCATTTTTTCATATCCTCCTGGCCCGCTTCAAATAATTTACACCAGACCGATTCTTTCCCCGTTTGCAGGGTTTGTTCACAGGCATCACACCCCAGCATATCGCAGGACATGCCAATGGCTTGTTTTGAAGTGTAGCCGGTAAGCGTCTCAAAGGCTTTGTTGACCATTAAAATGGTCCCTTCCGGGCCGATAAACATAAGACCATCATTAATGGTATCCACTATTTTTTTCCAGAAAATATTGATCTCATGGTCATTCATCAGCTATCTCCTTTATTGTTACTGGGTAGGCTTTAGGCGTTTTTTAAGCCCGTGGTTAAAACCACCGTCTTTCAGACGCATTCACTTTTAGTCGGCGGTTTAGTCCGTCGAGCTTTAAACCCACCAGCTTGTAGCTGGTGGTTGTTTAGTAATTTTTTAAGTGTTTAAACACACGTTTAAATACTGTTGTTATTTAAATATGTGTTTAATACGATTAAGCAAACAAATCGTCAAGTCTTAAATTTAAATGCAATCAATTTGCCCATAAAACCAATAAATTATAAGCTTTATTGGTTTAGAGGTTGCTCATGGTACACCTGTTGCTATTAACTCCTTTAGCGGTATATATTTTAACACCTGGAGTTTGCATGATATCTAAAAACATATTGGATCTTCGGGGAGTTATTTCCCCCCTTAATCTGCTTAAATGTAAAAGTTGCCTTAAATCCATGGATGAAGGTGATGTTTTAGAGGTATTTCTTGCAGATATGGATGTGGTACAGGATTTGATGACGATTGTAAACCGTTCCGATGATGACATAGTGTACACAAAAAAGAGGAAGGATTGCATCTGCCTTGGTATAAAAAAAGGACCCAGAAAGTATATGGCAGATGCTGAAAAATAGGGTTGATCATTAACAGGGGGAGGAAAAATGCAACTTAGCAGAAGAAGTTTTTTTAAATTTATGGGGGCAGCCGGGGCCTCGGTTACGGCGTTGCCCTCATCTGCCGATGCCTGGAAATCAAAGGCACCACCGGATCCGTATGGATGCCTGGTGGATCTGACCCGGTGTGTTGGCTGCCGTAAATGTGAGGAGGCCTGTGCCCAGGTGAATGGGCTGCCCACACCGGAAAGAGTCAATTGTCAATGTACCATTTTTGACAAAAAAAGAA
>CAYSSE010000004.1:0-47941 GCA_964433355.1 uncultured Desulfocicer sp. | reverse complement strand
GCCCTTGAAATTTTGCGGCACAGTGCCGCCCATGTCATGGCAGAAGCCATACAAACCCTTTACCAACGTGCGGATCTCACCATCGGACCTGTGGTGGAAGATGGCTTTTATTATGACATAGACATGGATCCGGTCTCTGAAGAGGATTTTCCAGCCATTGAAGCGGAGATGCAAAAAATCATCAAAGCTAAAAAAACCTTTGAACGCACGGTGGTATCCAAGGATGAGGCTCTGGCCATATTCAAGGACAATCCTTATAAAGTAGAACTCATCGAAGCTCTGGAAGACCAGGAGATTTCCCTTTACCGTCAGGGCGGATTCACAGATCTTTGCCGGGGTCCCCACATCCCCCACACCGGCATGATTAAGGGCATCAAGCTCATGAAAACCTCCGGGGCCTACTGGCGGGCCGACCAGACCCGGCAACAGCTCCAGCGTCTCTATGGTACCGCTTTTTTTGATAAAAAAGAGCTGAAAAAATATCTTCACCTCATTGAAGAGGCCCAGAAACGGGATCACCGTAAAATCGGCACCAAACTGGATCTATTCAGCTTCCACCAGGAAGCCGCAGGCATGCCCTTTTTCCATGCCCGGGGCATGGATATGTGGAATGTGCTTCTGGATTATTGGCGGGAGGCCCACAGGGAAGCAGGATACGTGGAGACCAAAACCCCAGTGATGCTCAGCCGCCATTTATGGGAAAAGAGCGGCCATTGGGAAAATTACCGAGAAAATATGTACACCTCTGTGGTGGATGAGGAAGAGTATGCCATCAAACCCATGAATTGCCCGGGCGGCATGTTACTGTACAAAACCGGATCTCATTCCTACAGGGATTTACCTATGCGGGCCGGAGAAATTGGCCTGGTTCATCGGCATGAGCTTTCCGGCGCCCTGTCAGGACTGTTCCGGGTCCGGGCGTTTCACCAGGATGATGCCCATATTTTCATGATGCCAGAGCAGATTGAGGATGAAATTCTTGGGGTACTTCAACTGGTGGAAAAGGTGTACAGCCAATTTGGCCTGGGATTCCATCTGGAACTGTCCACCCGTCCTGAAAAATCCATTGGATCCGATGAAAAATGGGAACAGGCCACCAACGGGCTTAAAAATGCCTTGGACAAATATGGCCGGGATTACCTCATCAATGAAGGTGACGGAGCCTTTTATGGTCCTAAAATTGATATCCACATTAAGGATGCCCTGGGCAGAACCTGGCAATGCGGAACCATCCAGCTGGACATGGCCCTGCCAGAACGATTTGATCTCACTTACAAGGGCGCTGACAATGAAAAACACCGCCCCGTCATGATACACAGAGTTATTTACGGCTCCATTGAGCGGTTTTTCGGAATCCTGGTGGAACATTTTGCCGGGAAATTTCCCTTATGGCTGGCTCCGGTTCAGGCTATTTTGCTCCCCATTAATGACGAACTCAACCCCCATGCTGAAAAGCTGCAAAAAGAGATGTCAAATCTGGGTATCCGATGTGAAGTGGACAAAAGAACAGAAAGCTTGAAAAAGAAAATCAGGGAAGCCCAGATCAACTATGTTCCCCTTATCATCACTGTGGGTGAAAAAGAAAAAGAAACAGGTACCCTGGCCGTGAGAACTCTGGATGGTAAGGTTCGCATGGGACTGACCATGGATGCCTTTTCACAGGTTGTACTGAAGCATATCAAGGAAAGAACCCTGGATGCCAAATTATTTGAATAGACAGGCCCTGATCTATCAATGGCCCCTGGTGATTTACTGCATTGTCATTTTTGTGCAGTCGAGCTTTCCCTCCCCCGAAATGCTGCAAAATCTTGATTTATCTGATAAATCACTGCACCTTGGGGGATATGCACTTCTGGGGGCGTTGATGGTACGGATGTTAAAGCGGAAATTGCCGGGCCAAGGTTCATGGAAAATCATTGTGCTGGCCGTGGTACTCAGCACATTGTACGGGGTGTCCGATGAGCTTCACCAAGCCCTGGTTCCCGGCAGACATGCCGATATCATGGACGTTGTGGCAGATCTGATAGGCAGTACCCTGGGGGCCATCCTTTTCTGGTGGGATCTGCCACTTCTTGACAAATCAATTTGAGTGTAACTTGTTGCAATATTGTCTCCCTCTCAACTCCTATAAACACCCATGCCCTAGCGGACACAACGAATATAGGGTCGTAGACGCGGAGCCAAATGGCTGTATGCCGCCCCCGGGGAGGGGTAATGGAAGCGACCCGGAACTGTTAGACAGCCCAATTGGTCTGTTCCATTACCCCTCCCCGGGGGCTCTGCTGAGGCTACTTGGACACTTCATTTTCAATATTCGTTGTGTCCTACAGGACATGCCCGTTATTTAAAGAATTGGGTCTTAGAGGTCACTTCAGCCTTAACTTGATTAAGGGTTTCCGTGAGAACGGCAATGACATTTTCCCGGATATCCCCTCCCACCACAATATACATGACATCCTCTCCCACCTGAAGCTCTTTTTCTTCGGCAATTTCCACGATAACATCAACAATGCCCGGCCTGTTCCTTTGGAAATCCACAATCTCCTTAAGTCTTTCATGATTCACAGTAACCTTTAGTCCTGTGACCTCTTCACCTTCCCTGGATGTGGCGCGAACCACACCGTTGTGACATAGAATCATACCGGCTTTATGGTAATCCGGGTGGGCTTTGAGTTGGTTGATCATTTCTTGAACATTCATATACTATTATCCTCCCTAAGGTAATTTTTTTATCATCATCTCACGGTTTTGAGTCCATACAACCCAAAACACTGGTCTGATAACATCTTTGCAACATGGTTTAAAAGAATTGACCATTAAATTTCACAATTGTTGGGCATCCTTCAAAACTACTTTACACTTTTTTAAGGCATCCCCATTTGCAGGAGCTTTTTCCCAAAAGACTGCAAAGTACCTCTATGGTCATATGAAGGATGCCAATTGTTGGACAAGATTAAAATTAGAGCCAAAGAAACATAAGAACATTTTCAAGAATAGTAAAGCAACATTGAAATAGATACCATTTAAGAGCTTGCCCGGGTGATTAAAAAATGATAATTGTTGAATTTATCGTCGATAAAAATCATCGGTGGGGAACACATGAACCATGGAACAGGATGTTTTTATATGAAAAGAGAACGAACCATTTTCACCCAGGAAGATATTGATCGGGCCATCACCCGGATGTCCTATGAAATAATTGAGGCCCACAAGGGGGTAAAGAATATTGCCCTGGCAGGAATTTTGACCCGGGGAGATTTTCTTGCAAAACGAATTCAGCAGAAGATAGAGATGCTGGAAGGCGTACAGGTTCCCATGGGAGTCATGGATATCAATCTCTACCGGGATGACTGGACCCGCATCAGCCATCATCCCATTGTCAGACCTTCAAAAATGCCTTTTTCCGTGGACGACAAGCAGGTGATCCTTGTGGATGATGTACTTTTTACCGGGCGAACCATCCGGGCCGCCATGGACGCCCTCATGGATTTTGGCCGCCCCCCCCGCATTGAACTTGCCGTGCTTGTGGATCGGGGCCATAGAGAACTACCCCTCCAGGCCGATTATAAAGGCACCACCGTTGCCACCCTGCACAGTGACACCGTAAATGTTTTCCTGAAAGAATATGATGGTGAAGACAGGGTATTAATTGAACAGGATAATGAATAATGAGTACACTATTGCATAAAAAAAAGGTGCCCCAAAATATCCGGCTGGCCGTTGTATCCGTCTCCACCACCCGGGGGATTGCAGAGGATAAAAGCGGTATCTGGATGAAAAAAGAGATCAAAAAAGAGGGCCACGAAACTGTGGTTCATCATGTGGTCACCGATGAGGTCAAGGCCATCCAGAAGATGGTAAACCATGTGGTTGACGACGTGGGCCCCCATGTGATTCTCATGTCCGGCGGTACGGGCTTAAGCCCCCGGGATGTCACTGTGGAGGCGGTTTCTCCGCTTTTTGACAAAGAACTCACCGCCTTTGGTCCTTTGTTTGCACAGCTCAGTTTTGAACAGATTGATTCTGCGGCCATCATGTCCCGGGCCACGGCCGGAATTATTCGCAATACCATCGTATTTTGCATGCCCGGAAGCCTCAACGCCTGCAAACTGGCCTGCCAAAGTCTGATATTTCCGGAACTTGGGCATCTGGTGAAACATCTGTCCGAGGCTCCCTGATTTATGAAATTATAACCTGAAAACATGAGGTGAATCATGGAAGCACTTAAAACATTACTCAATGAATGGGAAGACACAGAAACCCTTACCCGAAAAGCCTTTATTGCCATTAAAGATCACATCATGGCCATGGAGGGAATCACCCTGGAATTCAACGCCCGGCCCGGGGTGAGCTATTCCCTTCGCCCCCGGCACAAAAATCAGTCAGAGCGAAAACTGTTTGCCATGGCAGATGTCATTGATGATGATCCCACGGAACGGTGGCTGTCTGTGTGTTTTTATGGTGATATGGTCACCGACCCCGATGAAAAGGGAGACCTGATCCCCGAAGGACTCATGGGGGATGACGGCTATTGTTTTGACCTTGATGAATATGATGAAGAAGGGGTTGAGTATATCAAGGCACGATTGACAGAAGCGTTTGAATCGGCTGCGTCAGAGTCTTGAAAAACGTCTATAGTCTTCTGGGGTGGATTTTTCCATAACATAGAACAACTATTCATGGAAAAGCCCGCCTTGAATACGAAAAAAACCCTGTGCATCTCGGCATCCTTCAAAATTACTTTACACTTTTTTAAAACATTCCCCATGTGCAGGAGTTTTTTTCCAAAAGACTGTAAAGTAATTTTGTGGTCATATGAAGGATGCCTGCATCTCGAAGCATTCTTATCCGGCAATCGACTGAACTCTGGCTTGTAAGTACCCGAGAATATATTCCTCAAAATAAAACTCATAAATATCAATGGTATATCTCTGTGAAATACCGAAAAACATATACATGGGTACTTACACTCAAAGGAATTAATGCTGTGAAAAAGTGCAACCAGTGAATGAAGGATGCTTTGGTATTACACCTTAAACCGAATATTTAAAATATCCCCATCTTCCACCGTATACTCCTTGCCCTGGACATACATTTTCCCCACTTTTTTAAGTTCTGCTTCAGATCCATGGGTCATGAGGTCATCATACTTGATCACCTCTGCCCGGATAAATCCCCGTTGGAGATCCGAGTGAATAACCCCGGCGGCCACGGGTGCTGGCGATCCTTTTCTCACCAACCACTGCCTGACCTCATCCTCACCCACGGTGAGAAAGGAGATAAGTCCCAGTGCCTTGAGGCACAGTCGGGTCAGCCCGCCCAGTGCAGTCTCTTCAATGCCAAGATCCGCCAAAAATTCTGCTTTTTCCTCCTCGTTGTCCAAAAGACAAATTTCAGATTCCACCTTGGCAGACACCAGCATGGCTTCCATGGCCTGGGTCTCACAGGGAACCTTGAGGTCTTCAAGAAGAGCCGTATTCCCAAGATCATCCTCAGACACATTCACAGCCAGGATCATCTGTTTTTTGGTGATAAAGGGGTAGCTTCTTATCATGAACTCTTCATCATCGGTGAATTCCATAAGGCGAAGGGGGATTTCCTGCTCCAGATGGGCCTGCATTTTTTTCATGAGTACCAATTCTTTTTGTTGATCCTCATCTTTTTTCTTTTTAACCAGCTCTTCAATACGTTCAATGCGTTTTTCCACAAAGATCTGGTCGTGCATCAACAACTCCCCATTGACCATTTGGGTATCTCGCAGTGGATCCACAGATCCTTCGGCATGGTAGATGGCATCATCTTCAAAGGCCCGAACCACATGGCAGATGGCGTCCATGTCAGCAATGTCCCTGAAGATATCTCCCCGGGCAATGTTTTCCTGTTCCATTTTGGGTAACAACACAAGATCAATGCGGGCCCGCACCTCTTTTTTGGGGGCGTACATCTCCACCATGTTATCAAACCGAATATCAAGAATGTCTGCGATTCCCGGTATGGGTTTTGGGGCACCTCCTTGCTCTTTGAGTTCACTGCCTGTCAATATCTGAAACAAGGTTTTCTTTCCGGTCTGGGCCAGACCGATGATTCCGATTTTCATTGGTTTTTTGTCCTTAATCTATTTGAATAGGTGGTTACCCACTTCATCCGAGATATTTTCAAAGGTTTTTATGTGGATAATTAGCTTTCGACCCCTAAATTGAAGGCTGCTAAGATGCTTGATTTTAAAGGCGGTACCGCCTTAAGCGGATACTCCAGACTTTAATCCTTGAATGCCTGTTGGATTTTTTCCACAGATTTTCGCTCTTGAATGAGAACGTCTATGCACGCTTGGTTTAGTTTAGTACCTCCCAGTTTTTTCAACTCAACAAAGGCATCTTCGTTTGTCCATGCCTGCTTATACGAACGTTCACTGGTAAGGGCATCAAAGATATCTGCCACGGACACAATCTGGGTTTCAATGGGAATTTCATCATTTTTCAGTCGGTTGGGATATCCTTTACCATCAATGGTTTCATGATGACTCTCTGATATATTACGTAAAAGGGAGATATGTTCAAAGGATTTTAATCCCATCTGCGTCACAATGGTGTCAATAATATCACGTCCCTTGGAGGAATGAGTTTTCATAATCTGCCATTCTGCCTGGGTGAGTTTTCCCGGTTTCAAAAGAATATGATCGGGGATTCCAATTTTTCCGATATCATGGAGCGGGGCAAATAAAAACAGATACTCAATCATTTCATCATTCAAATGATATTTTTCAGATTTTGCCAATTGCTGGGCAATCAGGCGTGAATATCGTGCCATCCTTTCCAGATGATTTCCTGTTTCCGGATCTTTATAACTCACAAGGTTTAACACACTTTTAAAGGAACCGATCATGGCCCGTATGGAGTTAAGCCGGTTTACAATAAGGCAGTTGATAAGCTTGGAAAAAATATTGAGTATAGGAAGGGATGCCATGGTGAACACTTCTTTTTCATAGGAATTAAAAAAAACAACCCCCAGAAATTTTTCTCCATCCACCATGGGGACGGCATAACTTGAACCATAACCTTGGGCAGCAATGGTTTTTGTGTGTTCATTTTCACCATTTTTGAACAACTCCAGATCATTTACCAGCCGGGGACGATGTAATTTTCTTAGTTTATTCAAGGAGGGTGCCGCATCAATATCACAGGAGTAAGCGCTTATGGGGTCATCCATGCCACTGTGGATAAATGATGACAATCCGTTCATTTCAGAGTCATACAATACGACAGCAATGCGGTGGACAAACTCAAAATGCGTTTTAAGATCCGTGTGGATAATTTTAATTTTATCATTAAAGGTGTTATTGGCATGCAAGTTGCCGAGCAATCCATCGGCTATAAAAATATCCCTCATGATTTCTCCCTGATTCCAGGATACGGGTTTAGTACATGGGTAAGGTTAAGATTTAAGATTGCATATACTGTAGAGTATTACACCACGGCATCTTTAAAAATCGGCAACCCTAAAATTAAGTGATGACAGAACACTATGGTTAAAATCGGCTGACGTCCGACAATTGAAAGTCCCATTTGGCGGGACAACGTTTAATCTCCTGCCCATAAAACCGAGCTTGACTATAACTGCCACGGGCAGACCGTATTCTGGCCTCGGCCTACCCACAACGAAGCATGAAAGAATATTAGACATATTTATCCTTTCATATAGACGGGCATGTTCTGATGGACACAACGAATATTGAAAATGGTATTATGCCGCCCCCCCCCCCGACGGGCAATGGGCCCGGCCGGAACCGTAGACGGCACAATTGGCCGGTTCCTATTACCCATCGGGGGGGGGCTCTGCTGAGGTTACCCGGAAGTTTTATTTTCTAATAAAACTTCAATCATTTCCCAAAATTTGCTGCCCAATGAACAGATCAAAGCCTGGCCTGGATCACCTTGTGAAGGATATCTTTCACAAAATCTTTCATGTTTTCCGTGGCATAATTGGTCAGGTAAAATTCTTTTTTGGCAGCAATGACTTTATCAGTAAGAAGTTTGTCAATGCCCTCGGAGAGCACCTGGGACAGGTAGGCTTCGTCCGTGATATAAAGATCGAGTACCGCAAGGGTTTTAATTTTAAAATTTCCTAATATAGTTGGGGGCTTATGATAAAAAAAGCCCGATTGCCGTGGTCGGGGATAATCCTTCAGTCCAAAAATGATATTTGGCGATGGCTGCTTCACAACAATCCTCCTTTCCGCGCATGATGGACAATGATTATAGTGTAGACCATTTGAAAAATCAAGTAAGGCAAAAAAACCATCAGCCGCATGGGACCTGGAATGGTTATCATCCACAAGGCTCCGAATCCTTGTAAAATGGCAACAGCCCAATAAAAAATAGTGACTTTAAAATGGGTAAAGCCCAATCTGTTAAACAATTGATATAAATGAGTGCGGTGGGCTTGAAATACATTTTCTCCCTTGAAAAGCCGCCTCAAAAAGGTAAAAGAAGTGTCGTATACAAAATGAAAAAGAAGCAAGGGTATCACCAACAAAGAGGTATGGGCATTGTCATACAGTGACGCAATGATGGGTAAGGTGGCAAAGGTAAAACCAAGAAATGTGCTGCCAATGTCCCCCATGAAAAGTTTGCCCCGGGGAAAGTTGAAAATCAAAAAGCCTGCCACACCCGACACAAGTGTGTAAGACACCATATAAGCAAAATTACTGCCCTGGATATAGGTGATAAGACAGAAGAAGCTTGCGGCAATGATGGCATTGCCCCCGGCCATGCCATTGAGCCCATCCATGAAATTATAGGCATTAATCATGCCCAATATCCACCAAAAGGTGACAAAATATCCCAAAAAACCCAGTGAACGATTGGCGAGAAAAGTCAACTCAGGAGGAAAATCCATCCGGTGAATGATGATTCCAAATCCCATCACCACAAGAACGGCAATAACATGGGTGGCAAGGCGGATGTAAAACGGTTTTTTTTTGATATCATCATACAGAGACATACCAGCAATAAGAAGACTGGAAAAGGTGAATCCCAGAAAAAATCGTTCTGCGATCATTGTTTTTCCTGCAAACAAATAGAGTATCAGCATGCTCAAAAAAAAGGTAATCACAATGGCAATCCCCCCGATGGTGGGTGTGGGTTTCTTATGGGAAGACCTACCGTTGGGGATATCCATGATTCGGGTGCGTTTGATCAAACACAGACTAATGACGGCAGATACCAGCAAAAGTACCAAAGCAAAGAAAAAATGAGATGCCAATGAGAAGGTGAACATGAATTTTTTTATCTTGAATTGTACTCTGGGTCAAGATAAAAGTATAGCCTTACCTGTTGCTAAAGCAGTGCAAACGCATTAAAATTTCAGTTTCAATAAATTCAAAGAACAAATTTTATAATGATGTGCAAGAAGATCAGCGCTATTTCACCCATCACCCCCTTGGGCTTCTTTATTGACTTTTTGCCCGGATACATATATTGATGGGGGCAATATTGAAAGTTGAAAAGAGTAAAAAACAGTGTACGTTAACCATGGAGTTTATACTGGGGGTGTTGTGAAAATCACGGAAGTTCAAACCACATCAGGTTATGGGATTTTGGTGACCCACATCCCTGGTCAGCAGAAAAAAATTGATAGATTATAAAATATTATCGCGAGAAGTAACACTGATGAACCCGCTGGGGCTCCATGCCAGGCCAGCGGCCATGATTGCAAAAATTGCCAGAACCGCAGAAAAAAGCATCTGGCTGGGAGATAAAAATCACAAGGCGGATGCCGCCAGTGTCATTGATATTCTCTCCATCAGCGGAACAATGGGAAAAATTTTTATCCTGGAGGCTGAATCGGAAAAAGACCTCCCCCTGCTGGAAGCCATCGTAGCCGCCTTTGAAAATGGGTTTGGGGAAATGACAAATGGACAAAGCTGAATCAAAAGAGGTGGTGCTCAGGGGGATTGGCGGTGCACCGGGGATCTGCATTGGCAAAGCCTATCTGGTGGATCGGGAGGGTGTGGATCTGATCAAGCGCTACGCCATTGTTGAACGGGACATCCCCGATGAGGTCAACCGGTTTAAAAATGCCGTCAAAAAAGCCAAGGATGATCTCAAGGCCGTTGTGGAATCTTTGGGCGAAGATTTCGCAAGCCAGGTGGATATACTGGAAACCCATCTGGTGCTGTTCAAAGACAAGCTTCTTTACGGCAAGACCATTGACTCCATCACCCAGGAAAAAATCAATGCCGAATGGGCCTTGAAGAAAGTGACCCGCCAGGTAAAGAACATGTTCCAGCGCATGGAGGATGAGTACCTGAAATCCCGGGTGGCGGATATTTCCCAGGTTTCAGAGCAGATCATGCGCCAACTCATGGGGGCTCAGGATATAAAAATTTCTGACATCCGCATGCGGGTGATCCTGGTGGCCCACGACCTTTCCCCGGCAGATACCAGCCAGATTCAACTGGAGTACATCAAGGGATTTGTCACCGACCGGGGGGGGAGAGATTCCCACACCAGCATTATTGCAAAATCCTTGAATATCCCTGCCGTGACTGGCCTTGGCACCGCCACGGTCAACGTGCAAAATGATGATATCCTCATTGTGGACGGCTCCACGGGCCAGCTTATCATTAACCCCGAAGAAGACACCCTGTTTCGGTACGAGGAACGCCGGGCACAGTATGAGCAATACCGAGCACTTATCACCCGGGAGAGCCATCTGCCCTCGGTGACACTGGATGGGCATGCCATGAAACTCATGGCCAACATTGAGCTGGTGGAAGAGGTGGTGTCGGTGCGGGATAATGTGGCCCATGGCATAGGTCTGTTCCGCACAGAATTTATTTACATCGACCAGAAACGCTTTCCCACAGAAGAAGAGCTGTTTGATCGGTATCGGGAGGCTGTGGAGCTTATAACGCCCCAGCCAGTGACCATCCGAACTCTGGACATCAACGGCGACAAGGTGCTGCCTTATTTTAAGAATATCAGTGAAGAAAATCCTGCGCTGGGGCTCAGGGCCGTAAGGTTTTCCCTCCAGCGACCGGAAATATTTCTCACCCAGATCCGGGCCATCCTCCGGGCTGCCGCCTTTGGTAATATCCGATTGCTCATCCCCATGATCACCTGTGTGGAAGAAATTATTGAAGTTAGAAAATTACTGGATCGTGCCATCATGGATCTGACCCACGAAGAGATGGTCTTTAACAAAGATATCCCTCTGGGTATTATGATTGAGGTTCCCTCGGCGGCCATCATGGCCGATCGACTGGCCAAACATGTGGATTTTTTCAGCATTGGCACCAATGACCTCATCCAGTACTCCCTGGCCATTGATCGCAACAACCGCCAGGTAGCACACCTGTATCGTCCCTTGAACCCGGCAGTGCTCCGGCTTATCAAAATGGTGGTGGATGCAGCCCACAAGCAGAACATTATTGTCACCATCTGTGGAGAAATGGCCGGAGACCCTGTTAATGTGCCGGTACTTATGGGGTTGGGCTTCACCGAACTTTCCATGAACCCCGGCTCCATTCCCGTGATTAAACAGGTTATCCGAAAACTCAATTACCAGGATGTCTGCAAAACAGCAAAAACAGTGCTGAGCATGGATAATACCGAAGAAATTTACCAATTTGTCCAGGCAACATACAAAGATATCCTTGAATAGGTTGGAGTTGGCCATAAGATGGATCAGGCATCCGGTTACTCAATTTATACCGTCTTCACTCCTTCTATAAAAATAGAATTTATTTCTGTCCTTAAAAAAAGAATTTTTATAACGGGCATGTCCTGTTGGGCACAACGAATATTGGGTCGTAGACGCGGAGCCAAATGGCATTATACCGCCCCCCCCCCCCGACGGGCAATGGGCCCGGCCGGAACCGTAGACGGCACAATTGGCCGGTTCCTATTACCCATCGGGGGGGCTCTGCTGAGGCTACTTGGACACTTCGTTTTAATATAAAATTGCCACGGGCAGACCGTATTCTGGCCTCGGCCTACCCACAACGAAGCATGAAAGCCCGCCTTGATTTGTCGGGACTTTCTTATAAAAAATAAAGAATCATTGTAATCCAGCGTCCCAAAACCAATAATAAAATTCAGACAGGTCGTTAATAAATGGAATCTGCTCACATAAAAATTATTGCAAGCAATCGCAAGGCACGGCATGAATATCATATTTCCGATGAGGTGGAGGCGGGCATTGTGCTGGTGGGCACCGAGGTGAAGTCCATCCGGGAGGGCAGAGTCAATATAAAAGATTCCTATGCCGACATTAAAAACGGTGAAATGTTTCTCCGGCAACTTCACATCTCCCCTTACGAACGTGCCTATTATGACAACCACGACGCCCTGCGCACCCGAAAACTGTTGCTCCATCGCCGGGAGATCAATAAACTCACCGTTAAGATCAATGAGCGGGGGTTTACCATTATTCCGCTGAAAATTTACTTCAAAAATGGCAAAATAAAAGTACAGCTGGGTCTTGCCAAGGGTAAAAAACTCTACGATAAAAGAAATACAATCAAAGATCGGGATATGCAGCGGGATCTGGATCGAGAAAAGAAGAACTATTAAAAAATTATGGCCATTCCACCACCAATTCAACCCTCCATCAAGCCCGATGAAATCATTGGAATTTTGTTGCGCTACCGATGGGTGGTGGTGATCCCTTTGTGTATTACCCTCACTGTGGGACTCTATCTGGCGCTGACCATCCCCCGGATATATTCAGCCGCCACCACCATCCTGGTTCAGGCCCAGAAAGTGCCGGGCAGCTATGTAAAATCCATTGTCACCACGAACATTGATGATCGTATTAATACCATTTCCCAGCAGATTTTAAGCCAGAGCAATCTGGAAAAAATCATTGACCAGTTCGGGCTTTTCCAGGAAAAAGAAAACCGCAGGTGGTTCCTGGAAGATAAAATTAACAACCTCAGAAGACGTATCCATGTAAATCTCACCCGGGCTCGCGGGGGAACAGACGCTTTTAGTATTACCTACAAAGGAACCCTCCCTGAGCGGGTGATGAATGTCACCAATACCCTGGCCGGGCTATATATGGATGAAAACCTCAAGCTCAGGGAAGCCCAGGCCGTTGGTACCAGCGAATTTCTGGATTCTGAACTGAAGAAAACCCGGAAAAAGCTGGTGGAGAAAGAGCATATTCTGTCTGAATATCGATCAAAATACATGGGGGGGCTGCCCGATGAATTGGAATCGAATCTCAGAACCATGGATCGATTGCAGCAGCAACTCAGCGATCGTCAAAATATGTTAAGGGAAACACGCAGCGGCATTGCCACTTTCAAGGCCCAGATGGCCCAGCTACGGGAGAACAAATCCCAGGCCCAGGATGCCGCCGCCCGCCAGATGATCATCTCTTCCGGGGACACCCAGCCCCTTATGTCTGATACTGCCACACGTCTGGCCCTGGCAGAACTTGAGCTGGAAGAATTGCTGCTGCGTTACACAGATAAGCATCCGGATGTGATAAAAAAACGCACCACCATTGCCCGACTCAAACGTCTTGAAAAAACAGAAACCCCAACGGACTTGGAAACAGTACCGGGAAGAACTGAAAACAAAACCGGGGGGCAAAACCATTCGTCCACCCCGGGGACAAATATCCAAGAAACCCTTCAACTGAATCAGCTGGAAAATGAAACAGTACAGATTCAACGGGAAATCACCGACATAAAGACTCGCATGGAACTATACCAGCGACGGGTGGATGAGACCCCCCGACGGGAGCAGGAATTAAGAAGTCTGGAAAGGGATTACGGTAATATAAAGGAGATATATAGCTCCCTCATGGATCGAAGACTGGAGGCAGAACTTTCAGTGAACATGGAAAAGAAACAAAAGGGAGAGCAATTTCGTATCCTGGATCCGGCCAGGCTCCCCCAGCGCCCCATCTCCCCAGATGTAAAAAAACTCTTTATTTTTTCCACGGCAGCCGGCTTGGGTGTCAGCGGTGGCGTTATCTTTTTATTGGTTTTTCTTGACAATACGATCCGCCGGGATGAAGACATTGAAGAAAATTTGGGGTTACCCATCCTGGCCAGTGTGGCCCCCCTTGAAAAAAAGAAAGATCGCCTGCAAAATCGTTTGGAACTTGTGGGATTCATATTAATGGCAGGATATGTGCTGTTTCTTCTGGCTGGATTTGCCTTTGTTAATATCAAAGGGGTGGATCAGATAATGGGTTACCTTAATAAGCTCCCCCTCTTCACTTAAAATATGCTGTCAATAATGACCATTAAATTTGAAAGTGGGTAGGTTTATTCTTATGAAGTCCCTTACTTAAAAACGGGAAAGTTTATTTTGGGAAAAATATCCAAAGCACTGGAAAAATCAAAACAAAATATTTCTGGGAAATCCAGTCAAAGTCCCTCCCATGCCAGTGTGTCAAGAATGAGGGGCACACCTGCCATGCCATCCCCTGGACAACAGGCGGGAGTAACCCAGAAAAATATTTCTCCAAAAACGTTACCACCAAGCCCACCGTCATCGCGGAACAAACCTTCAACCACCAGACAACACCCCGGTAAAATAATTAAACCACAGGAACCCCATGGGTCTGTGGTGGCTTATCACAGACCCCACTCCCCCGAGGCAGAACAATTTCGCATGTTGAAAACCGCCATCATGTTCCCAAACAGCGGCACACCGCCCCGAACCATCATGATCACCAGCAGTGCCCCAGGGGAGGGCAAATCCTTTGTGGCTGCCAATCTTGCCACCAGCATTGCCAACGGCATTGACGAGTATGTCCTGCTCATGGACTGTGACCTTAGACTCCCTACCCTTCACCGGATATTCAAATTTCCAGACAATACCCCAGGTCTCACGGAATACCTCACCCGTGGGGCTCCCCTTGCTTCTCTGCTTAGAAAAACAATCATAGAAAAATTGACCCTTTTACCCTGTGGTACCCCGCCGCCAAACCCTTCTGAGCTGATATCCTCGGATCAGATGAGAAGATTGCTCCAGGAGGTGAGATCCAGATATCCAGACAGATATATTATCATTGACGCACCGCCCCCGGACGTCACGGCTGAAGCCAATGCACTGGCACGCCAAGTGGATGGTATTGTCATTGTGGTCAAAACCGGTTATTCAAAAAAAAATGCGCTCAAGGAAATTGTGGAAACCTATGGCAGGAAGAAAATTCTTGGAGTGGTAAAAAATTATGCTGAAAAATCAAAAACATACCACTATGGATAGATAGAAGGATAAGAAGAACAATCTTCTCACCGCCTCTGCTCCCAAAAACAGACCACAAAACGGACTCATTAACAATACCTTCGCCAAATTTAAAACCGATTTGAAATTTAGCAATCATAACACTATATCTTGTGCCAGTATGGTAATCAAATTGCACTATATAGATTGAGATTTAAGCCAAAATAAAATTGGCGAAGGTATAGATTAAACAATCACTGGGCCGGGCGCATTCCCATTTTCCCGGTTGTAGATTCAACTCTTTGATTTATCAAGGCATTTCATTTTGTATCAATAGATGCTGGCTTAATAAAATCAATGGGTTATATGATGGGCCGGGAAAATGGGAATGCGCCCTACTGGGCACCTGTTAAAGACCTCATGGGAATTCTTGCTAATTTTTTATAGATGTTGTAATCATCAAGTGTAACTTAAGGGGCGGAGCTGTGCATTGTGAAACCGATCCTGAAAATCAGAACTATAAACTGAAAATAAAAAATATTAAAATCAAATATTCGAATGAACCCAATACCCTGATAGGAGAAAGCGGATGAGATATAAACACTGGTGGCTCATTGCAGTAATGCTGTGCTGTTTCCTGCTTACAAGCCACGGGGCACTGGCCACTGGCCAACAAACAATGAACACGGACTACATCATTGGCAATGGGGATATCTTGCGAATTTTCACATGGAAGGAACCGGATCTTTCAGTGGACGTGGCAGCGGTACGACTGGATGGTAAAATAACGTTTCCACTGGTCAACGATATCAAAGCTGCCGGTCTTTCCCCCATGGCCCTGAAAAAAGAACTGGAAACCCGTCTGGCAGGCTATGTGGAGTCTCCCATTGTCACTGTGATGCTGTTGCAGGCGGTGAGTCGGCGGTATTATGTCCTGGGAGAAGTTCAGAGAGTGGGAGAATATCCCATTGAAAAAAAAATGACTGTGATGCAGGCCTTTGCCGTTGCCGGGGGCTTCACCGAATGGGCATCTAAAAACGAAATCTTGCTTATTCGACAGGTGAAGGGCCAGGAAAAAATATTTCGAATTAAATATAAAGATATCCTCAAGGGAAAAAGTTCTGACAATAATTTCCTCATTCAGGCAGATGACACCATTGTTGTGCCTTGATGTCAACACCCCCTGAGCTAAAGGTTCAGAAATTTTCTTGTCAGTTTTTTTGGCATCCTTCATTCTTGCTTTACACCTTCACACGGTGACTGCCGATTTTACAGTACTCGTCCTTTAAAAAGTGTAAAGCACTTTTGGAGGGGCGCATTCCCATTTTCCCGGCTCATTACATAACCCATTGATTTCATTAAGCCACCATCCATTGATACAAAGTGAAATATCTTGATAAATCAAAGAGTTGAATCTCCAACCGGGAGAATGGGAATGCGCCCCTTTTGGAGTCATATAAAGGATGCCGTTTTTTTTATATGAAAGAGTAGATATATCTAAGAAGGTATTGTTTCAGGAGATCTCTTTTAAATGCATAGATTGATTCCAATGGATTCCATATGCCTGCCAGCAGTCCTGCTTTTTATTTTATCATGCGTGATGCCCGTGCAAGTAAATGCTGGCATGAAAACCCAATTTCATCCAGTGCTGTATGTATCCGGCCACTACACCGACAATGACGATCAGGCAAAGTCTAACAAAAATGAAAGTCATTATATGGTTTATGGCTCAGCGCTTTCCCTGCGCTTTATCCAGAAAAATGCCAGTGTGGAGCTGAGCTACACCCCCGAATTCATTGATCGTGAATCCAATGATAAGGACGGTGATTCTCTGGAGCACAACGCATCTATAATGGCAGATATCCAGCCATCCCCCAGAGTGGCCATGAACCTGAGCGCAAACTATGACGGCCATGATAATGATGTGGGCAATGAGGCATGGCGAACCAGTGGAAACTTCACCACCACCATGGCCATTTCCAAAAAAACCAGGGGTGAAATTAATCTGGACTATGCCAATGCCTTTGATCGTCGTAAAACCACCGGCACCTACCAAGAGCAAACCGACTATGGGGGTTCTGTGGCTGTGATTCACCAATTTGGTTATAACAATCAGCTAAGTCTCTCCCTGGATTATACCTCAGTGGATTATGAACCCCCGATTGATGATGATTATGACTCCTGGTCTCCGGGGATATCCGTGTCATATTGGATAAATCCCTGCTGGGGAATGGAACTATCTGCAACATATGAAAAAATAAATTATGATATTTTAAACCTTGATGTGGATTCCGGAACAGGCACATTCCGCGTCATCAACTGTATTGACTCCCATTTCAAATTCTATTCACAATATAAACATATTTACACCAACCGGGACGGCAACACTGAAAACAGCTACCTGCCTTCCCTGGGATTTGACTGGGATGTCACAGAGGATGCCGGGATCTCCCTGGGGCTGGGATATCTTTACCAGGAATGGGAAAATAAAAGCAATGGGCGTCTTTTTGTGGATGCAAATGTATTCAAACAAGTGGACTTTTCCCGCCATGCCAATGTGATTCTGACAGCTTCCAGCACTATTTATCCCAGCAGTGAAGAAGGGGCTGATCTGGGCTTCCAGATTCAGTATCGCAGTGGATTCCTGTTAAACTGGGATATCATGGAAGCGTTGTCTTGGAATTTAAGTGGTGCCTGGACCCAGGATGAATTCACTGAACCAAATGTGGATCGTACCGACAATATCCTGGACATTTCCACAGGCCTTGCCTGGTCTCCCTGGTGCTGGGGAACTCTTGAATTTGCCTATACTTATGAAGATTACCGCACAGACAGTTTTATGCGGGAAGATTACCAGGAGCATCGAGGCACTGTCACTTTACGGCTTCATCCCTCCTTTGGCTGGACTGAAAAAAACTTGGCTCCCACTCGGGAAAGTGTTGAAGAACACATTTATGGCTTGAATTAGGCAAAACTGAATCATGGATGAAATACAAATGAAAATCATATCAGTGGTGGGAGCCCGGCCCAATTTCATGAAAATTGCTCCTTTTATCCGGGCCATTGAACAGAATAATTCGTTGGCAGATGCAGAAAAAATTCAACATATCCTTGTCCATACCGGGCAGCACTATGATGATCGTATGTCCCGATCTTTTTTTAAATCTCTGAACATTCCCGATGCCGATATTAATCTGGGGGTGGGGTCAGGTAGCCATGCCGAACAAGTGGGGCGGACTATGATGGCATTTGAAAAGGTGGTGCAGGCAGAAAAACCCGACTGGGTGGTGGTGGTGGGTGATGTGAATGCCACCTGTGCTTGTTCCATCACTGCAAAAAAAGAAGGGGTAAAAGTGGCTCACATCGAGGCGGGGCTTCGATCCCGGGATATGAATATGCCCGAAGAAATCAATCGTCTGGTCACCGATCGTTTGTCAGACTTGTTGCTCACCCCCGATGAAATGTCCAGTCAGAACCTGTTAAATGAAGGGACACCCCGGGAAAGGGTTCGTTTTGTGGGAAATATCATGATAGATACCCTTGAAGCCAATCGTGAAAAAGCATTGCAATTGAATATTTCGGACATTATTGAGAATAATTTCATTATGGGAGAGACAAAAAATCTCATTTATAATAAATCTTCTTTAAACAGGCCCGCAGTACTTACCCTACACCGCCCTTCTAATGTGGATGAAAAAGAAATCCTTGAACCCATTGTCAACTTCCTGACCCGGGAAGTAGTCAGAGAACTCCCCCTGTTATGGATCATTCATCCACGTACGAAAAAGCAGTTGAAGACCTTTGGATTGTGGGAAAAACTTGCAAGTATTGAAAATCTTTTTCTCCTGAAGCCACTGGCCTACCATGAATTGCTGCGACTTAACATGACAGCAAGTATAGTGCTCACCGATTCCGGTGGATTGCAGGAGGAATGCTGCGTGCTGGGCACCCCCTGCCTTACCCTCCGCTGGAACACCGAAAGACCGGTGACCCTGAGCAAGTATGGCGGTGCCTCCATATTGGTGGGGAATGATATTGAAAGAATCAGACAGGCTTTCAGGGACAGTTTTAACCGGAAAAGAAAGCCCAGTCACCCGGCGTTGTGGGATGGCCACACGGCACCGCGCATCGTCCATGAATTACTTAAGGCCAATCAAGGTGTCATGGAGAACGTAAATTGTCTTTAATCCGAACCTTCATTGTTGTCTTGATTCTGGTGGTTACAGCCCTGGCAACCCAGCTGCTGAGTCGTTCTGAAAAGATGTATCCCAACCGCCCCTTTTCCGAATTCCCAGTTACCATTGACGCATGGCAGGGAACAAAGTCAAACCTGGATTTAAATGTATATAATGTCCTTGGGGTGGAGGATTATGTCCTTAGCACGTACCGCAATCCCCGGGGCAGAAGCGCCACTCTTTATGTGGGGTTTTACCAGAGTCAGAAAGAAGGGGATCTGATTCATTCCCCAAAGAACTGCATACCTGGTGCCGGATGGTATATCCTGGAAACCACCCGGGAAACGGTTCAATTCAAAGGAGAGAAGGCACCGACCAAAGTGGCTCGGCTGCTGATCGAAAATAGGGGGGACAGACAGATTGTCCTTTACTGGTTCCAGTCCAGGGGCCGGATCATCGCTTCTGAATACATGCAAAAAATCTGGCTGGTTATTGATGCCATCACCCGGCAACGGACGGATGGCTCCTTTGTCCGGTTGATGGCCCCGGTGACGGACAGTGAAGCAGATACCTTGGAAATGCTGAAAAAATTTGCAAGGCAGATCAAGCCTCATCTGGATAGCTTTATTCCCTCTTGAGTCCGATGTTTGGGATCTCATTGGCTGGTCTGTGCTGCGGCAAAGCAGAAAACCGATGGGTAATGATCTGGTGCTGCCTGCTCCTCCCAAACAAATCAAGTTTGAGAATTCAATTATGAGTGATGAGTTTGATTCAGTTGATGGGAGTTGATCATAAGGTTGGCCGCATCTAAGGATGCTGAATTGGTATTATCGTCAAAAGCATGAAATTAAAGAATTTATTTTTCAGTTCGAAAAAGATCTGTTCAAAATAGCCGCAGTTATGATCAAGCCCAGTTAATGGAAACTAAATGAAATTGCCCATAAAACCACATATTGTATTTCAAATCGTTCTGGTGCTCACCAGCTTTTTTTTTATGTATGCCCATGCCGTTACCACCCTGGTATCTGACTGGTCAAATGATCCCAATTTTTCCCATGGGTTTTTTATTGTCCCCATGGCCCTTTACATGGTCTGGGTGAAAAAAGAAAAATTGGCCACCATGAAATTGGCTCCCTCCAACCATGGGCTTTTCATTATATTTATCGGTATGATGATCCATCTGGCCGGTCACACCGGAGCAGAACGCTTCCTGATGCGATTTTCCATGATCATCACCCTGGCCGGAATTCTTGTATTTTTTCTGGGATGGGCCTTTTTAAGGGCACTAACCATTCCTGTAATTTTTCTTATCCTAATGATTCCCATTCCCGCAATTATCTGGAACAAGCTTGCCTTTCCCCTACAGCTTCTGGCGGCCCAACTTTCCGCCGGGTTGATTCAATTCATCCAGATTCCAGTATTCAGGGAGGGAAATATCCTTCAACTGGCCAATACCTCCCTGGAGGTGGTGGATGCCTGTTCTGGACTGCGATCCCTGACGGCTCTAATCTCTTTAACCGGTTTGTTTGCATACATTTCACCACTGACAACCCTTAAAAAATGGGTACTGTTTTTCTCAGCAATTCCAATTGCCGTGGCCGTAAACGTTTTTCGGCTGACCTTCACCGCAGCCATGGCGTTCTGGATCAGCCCGGACATGGCCCATGGGTTTCTCCATGACATATCCGGCATGTTTATTTTTGTGGGGGCACTTGCCCTGGTGTATCTGGTATTTTATTGTGGAATGTTTTTTGAAATACGAAACAAAAAATCATAAGGTAGTCTTGGTTTGTCGGGACTTTCTTATCAAACGGGAATGTCCTACCGGATACAACGAATATTGAAAATGGTATCATGCCGCCCCCCCCCCCGATGGGCAATGGGCCCGGCCCGGAACCGTAGACGGCCCAATTGGCCGGTTCCTATTGCCCATCGGGGGGGGACTCTGCTGAGGTTGCCTGAAATTTTATTTTCTAATAAAATTAATTTCTGCTATTTCGGCATCCTTCAAAAGTATTTTAAGTACCCGAGCGTATATCCCTCAAAATAAAACCCAGAAATATCAATGGTATATGGCTGTGGAATACCGAAAAACATATGCGTGGGTACTTACACTTTTTTTGATCGCTCTCCATTTGTCGGGATTCTTTCCAAAAGACTGTAAAGTACGAGAGAGTATCCTCACCCCCTGAAATATTTACATATCCCAATATTTTAAAAAAATTATGGCTCACAATTATGAACAATTATGAATCAAGGCTTTTCGATGTCTATTAAAGTTTCAATAATAATGCCTGCTTATAATTGTCTTAGTACTTTGGGGATAAGTGTCAATTCTGTGCTCAATCAATTTTTTGAAAATTGGGAGTTGCTTATTGTAGATGATTGTTCAGATGAGAATATAGAGTCTTATCTAAAAAAAAATTACAATGATTGTAGAATAAAATATTATAAAACAGTATCACGAACTGGGCCTGGAGCTGCAAGAAATATTGGGTTAAAATATGCTACTGGTGATTACGTTGCTTTTCTTGATGCGGATGATTTATGGGATGTCAACAAGCTTAAGAAACAAGTTGATTTTATGAGTCAAAATTCTGTGGGAATCTGTTTTTCTGATTATCGTATTATCGATAGCGTTGGAAAAATAAAAAAAAAAAATATTGGTGTTCCAGTAAGAGTTTCTTAT
The DNA here is from genome assembly GCA_964433355.1 of uncultured Desulfocicer sp. GTDB lineage: Bacteria > Desulfobacterota > Desulfobacteria > Desulfobacterales > Desulfobacteraceae > Desulfocicer. The sequence continues at coordinate 25,889 of CAYSSE010000004.1, read as the reverse complement.
AAAGATCTTTTGTGTTCTAACGTAATGGGATGTTTGACTGTTGTTCTCGATAAGAAAAAAAATAAGCCCATTGAGTTCCAAACCAATATAAAACACGAAGATTACGCTTTATGGTTAAAATTGTTGAAAAACAACTCGTATGCTTATGCGGTCACTGATGTTTTGGCATCTTATAGAGTTACTTCAGGATCTTTTTCCTCAAATAAGCTTGAAGTCGCTAAGTATCAATGGCGTATTTACCGTGAAGTTGAAAAAATATCGTTTAGCAAATCTGTCTATTATTTTTTGTATTATTTGTTTAAAGGTTTTATGAAGAGATTATGACCCCAGATTGAGTAGTTTAAAGTTGTATATATTTTTTTGAGAGCAGGCAGCAATGTGTATTATCTGTTATTTTTAATAATTGTGTCACTACATCGTTTTTGCTTATTAATGAATTATTTTGGGTTCTAAAACACAACATATTGTGTTTGGAGATGTCAAACCGTTTATGTCGCTTGTTAAAGAATATAAAAAAATTATTCGACATTCCATGGTATATGGATTGGGACTGGCACTTTCCCAGATGGTTGGCTTTGTAATGATTCCAGTTTATACTCGCTATCTAACGCCGGCTGACTATGGTGTCTATGAATTACTTATATTGACCACCAAAATATTGACAATGTTTTTAACATTAGGCTTAAGTTCTGCAACATTGCGCTACTATTTTGAATATGAAAATGAAGAGACAAAAGACAAAGTAATCAGTACCGCTTTAATTGCAGCTCTCTTGATCTCTTTTGCAGGCGCAACGAGTGTCAATTTGTTCAGAAATGGACTTTCCTGGTTGTGTTTTGATTCATATCAATATGTTCACTATTTCACTCTGGTACTGTTTGCCATGGCGTTTGAAATTGCAATGGAGATTCCCCTTGCCTATATCCGTGCAAAAGAACTATCCCATATTTTTGTATTTCTGATTGTTTCCCGTCTGATTGTTGCCTTATCATTAAACATCCTGTTTGTTGTTTATTATGAACTTGGTCTTAAGGGGATACTACTGAGCAACTTGATAACAGCAACTATTTTTGGAACAGGAATAATTGCTTATACCTTTGTAAAGACAACCATTGGGTTTTCTAAAAAATTATTTACACAATTGTTTTTATATGGATGGCCGTTAATTCTTTCGGGTTTTGGTTTTTTTGTGATTAATTCGACGGATCGTTTTTTTTTAAAACATTTTTTAAATTTGGAAGAAGTGGGTCTGTACAGTCTCAGTGTCAGGTTTGCCTCCGTTTTATCGATTGTTCTTCTGGGTCCATTTTGGAAAATGTATGGTCCTTACCGTTTCTCCATTATGAAAAAAGATGAAGCCAGGGAAATCTATGCCAATGTACAAAAAATCATGCTGTTTGTGATGTTAGTCTGTGCTTTAGGGATGATTGTACTCAGTAAAGATGTTCTTATCATTTTAACACCTATCTCCTTCCATGGTGCGTACAGTGCGATTCCTTTTCTTGTATTGAGTACAGTTTCTCTTACGTGTTATTATTTATTTCAAACTGGAATTTATCTTCAAAAACAAACAAAAGTTATTTCAAAGCTGGTATCAGTTGCCGCAGTGAGCAGCTTGACTTTTAATTATCTTTTAATTCCTCACATGGGCATGGTCGGCGCTGCTCTGGCAAAGTTTCTCACGCTGTTTTTCCTTGCTGTCATGACCTATGTTGTATCTCAAAAAAAATATAAAATTCACTACGACCATAAATCGAATTTTATAATTGTCATTCTTGCCTTGATAACCTGGTTTCTATCCACCCTTGTTTTGTTTGATAATATTTGGTTAAGAATGTTTATGAAGTGCGGTGTGCTTATTGTCTATGTTATGGTGATGTGCAGATTCCTTTTTGGCACCTTGGACAAAATAAGACTGATGTTTTCGCCTGGACACTGAAACCAAATTTAGCGATTGTTTGAAAAATGGTATAAAAATGGGGAGCAAAATGAAAATATTATTCCATCACAGGACCATGGGGCGCGGTGCCGAAGGGGTTCATATTTCGAGTCTGGTGACAGCATTTAAAGCACTTGGAAATGGAGTACAAATTATTTCTCCTCCTAATGTGGATCCCTTAAGGGACGCCGGTAGTACGGTTTTTCAAGTCATGAGTGCCTCGGCAGATCACGAAAGTTTTATTGGAAGCAATTTAAAAAAACTATCAAGGAGTGTACCTCAGTTTGTCTTTGAAATTTTGGAAATATTATATAATCTCTATGCGTGGCTTAATATTTTTAAATCCATACGGCGGCACTCTCCTGATATCTTTTATGAGCGATATGCATTTTTTTCTTTTGCCGGGATCTTCCTGGCCCGAAAAAAGGCCATTCCATCAATCCTGGAAGTCAATGAAATAAGTGGGTTAAAGAGATTTAGAGGTCAAACATTCATAAGGCTTGCCAGTTGGATTGAAACAATGATATTCCACAATGCGGATTTGATTGTTGTTGTATCAAGTTTTTTAAAGAAAAAGATTATGAAAAAAGGAATTTCTCCGGAAAAAATAGTTGTTCTACCCAATGGCGTGGATCTTGAAAAATTTAAGGAACTAACATGCAGTGAAGACATTGATGCAATAAGAGAGAGATATCATATTGTCAAAACGGACTTGGTGTTTGGGTTTGTTGGTTGGTTTGCTGACTGGGATCGTTTAGATAAGCTTGTGGGTATTATAGGGGAACTTAGCAGTGAGATACCCAACATTAAGCTTATGTTGGTTGGTGATGGCTACGTGCGCTCTTTTCTGGAAAAAAAGATTGATGAATTAGAATTGAGAGGTAAGGTTATTATTACCGGTGCTGTTGCCAGGGAAGAGGTTCAAAATTATATCCATGTCGTGGATATCGGTGTCTTTCCCCATTCCAATCTATTTGGTTCCCCCATTGCAATGTTTGAGTTCATGGCGGCTGGAAAGCCTGTGATTGCCCCGGAACTGGATCCCATTACAGATGTGATAACAGATGGTGTGAATGGGTTGATTTTTCCATGTGGGGATTTTAATTCATTGCTTGAATTGATGAGAAAGTTGATTTTTGATAAATCGTTGAGAGAAAAACTGGGTAAACATGCGCGGCAAGAAATACGTGATAAGCATACCTGGATAAAAAAAGGGCAGACTGTCATTAAAATCGCTGGTCAATTGCAATTGAAATAACCGCCACAGGCGAACCTTATTCTGACCCCGATCCGCCCACAACGAAGCTTGAAAGAATATTAGACAGATCTACTCTTTCATATAAACACCCATGCCCTAGCGGACACAACGTATTCTGGACCCGGCCTGTCCACAACGAAGGGTGAAAGAATATTAGAGAAACCTACTCTTTCATATAAAAAAAAGGGCGTCATGCTTTCATTTTTAAAAATATTTTTGGAAAAAGAATTTGATAGTCTGTCGGTTGGGTATATTAAAAAAGGGAGCTCGTTCACAATAAAGTCATTGTCCTCCTCACTGGACTGTCTGATCATTGAAGATCTTGATTGTGAGTTTGGTAGTGCAGGTGAATATATTAAGCATAACGGTAAAATTATTATATATGGTGAGAGTCGTAAGCGCCAGTTTAAGCTCTGGGTCTATGGGGTTCTGGAAAGAATTGCGGCTCTGCACAATATCGTGTGCTTTTTAAAAAGAAATAAATATACTCATTTTATTTTTTTCTCATGTGACGCTTCAAAAAGAGAGTTATTCTGGGGCGAGCAGCGCCACACGCATTTAATACCACCTCTATTTTCAGGCAGAGAGAGGTTGAAGGCATGGCTATTTCGTTCATTCTTTTTTTTCCCTTTAATGCCCTTTTGGGGGGTGATTGCATCCAGAATTTCTTTTGAAAATACTATCTTCAGGAAAATTGTCAAAAAGCTTCGTTTGCTTGGAATGAAAACAGAGCTGCACCAGTGTTTTATTTCAATGACCGGTTGTGTTGTGTTGATTTTTGCAGATTCAATTATTCGTATTGGCATATCTTCAATGGGAGGAAAACGGGTAATTCAGAATGCAGAAATGTTAAAAAAGGCAAACAAGGTATCCCCAGAAATTGGAAAAAAAATCATACCTCATGTGATTGATTCCGGCTTTTTGAATGAAACAGCGTATTCCATTGAAAACAGATTAAACGGAATAAACGGAAGTCTCTTGATTGCCGAGCCTAAGTCTCTACAAAAAATGACAAGGGAAGCAGCAGATTACTTGATTGAGATGCACAGCCGGACAACTCAAACCGTTAGAGTCGATAGACAATTTTTGCAAAACTATATTAAAAAGCCAATAGAGTTAATATCCGCCTTCTCAAATATTGAGAGACACAAACAATTATTAAAACAGATTGAAGTGTTTTCTGTTAATGCGTTATTGGAAACTGATATTCCACTTGTTTTTGCACACGGAGATTTTAAAGTGGAAAATATGACTTTCCAAGAGGAGACAAAAGTATTGACGGGGCTTTTTGATTGGGATTTAGCTGGAGAAAAACAGCTTCCAGTTCTTGATCTATATCATTTGTTAATATCGAATGATATTCTTCTGAAAGATGTGGATCTCTCAAAAAGTGTTGCAACTAAACTTTTCCCCCTTAATTTGGCGGAATGGGAAAGTAAGATCCTTTGGGATTATTATGTAGGAATGGATATTCCCTTTCAATTGGAGCGCTCACTGGCTTTGATGTATTGGGTGATGCAAGTCTTTAAAAGGATATTTTTCTCACCAAATAAAAAGAATGTGTCGATTTGGCTTGATGATGTAATTGCTTCGCTGGGAGCTGAAATTGATTTTAAGGAGATGGTTTGCCGGGGAGAATAAGTACCCACACATATGTTTTTCGGTATTCCCAGATATATCCAGTTGATATTTATGGGTTTTATTTTTAGAAATATATGCTCGGGGACTTATAAGGGGACTCAGCAGAGCCTAATTTAGAGCCTGCTCTAAGGGCTATACCTTCATTAAGCTCAAAATTAGTTTTAAAATTGGCGAAGGTATTGAATGAGGAGATGGTTAAGAAATAATGATTGTTAATAAAAAGAAAATACTGGTCTTTACAAATCTCTTTCCACCGGACGGCGGCAGTGGCGTCCATAGAATTGTTAAATTTGTCAAATACCTGGAGCCGTTAGGGTTTCGTTCCTATGTGATTACAGGGAATAACAACGGAAGGCAAGATATGACATTGCTGGACGATATTCCTCAAAAAACAAAGATTTTTCGCAAGCAAGCCTTTCATTTTAAAATCGGTAATACCCTAATCAAAATTATAAAACTTTTGAAAACTTGGCTGTTTTTACCGGATGGTTATATTTTAAAAGTTTTGGCTCGACTTTTTCTGGCTAAGAAAATAATGAATCAATACAGTATCAATACGATTTTTGCGAGTAGCCCACCATACTCCATCATTGTTGGTGCCGTAATTTTAAAGAAAATGACTGGTGCAAAACTTATCCTGGACTTTAGGGATCCATGGGCTGATAACCCTTTTCACCATTGGACACCTTTGAAACGATTTTTTCAATATCAAATAGAGAGCTGGGCCGTTAAACAGGCAGACGTCCTTATTGCCAATACCATGGAATTGTACGGGGTGCTTATAAAAAAATATCCGGATAAAAAAATCATTACAATTAATAACGGTTTTGATCAATCTGATTTTTTGAACATTAATGTGGACTCCAATGATAAAAAAGAACTCCCCTTAAGTATTGTACACACCGGAGAATTTTATTCTGAAATTCGCAGTCCGGATAGTCTCTTGACTGCCATTGGAGAATTATTAAAAGAGGGGAAAGTCAATGAATCTTCACTGTCTATTAAATTTTTTGGTGGAGGAGAATTAACTGAGGAAGAAACATTTTTGGATTTGATGAATCGGTACGACTTAGATAAAGTAATTGAAAATAATAACTTTATTCCACATAAAGAGGCCATCGTGGAGATGATGAAGGCAGATGTTCTTCTCTTGATGCAAAATAGTGCAAAATTGTATATGCAAATTCCGGCAAAAGCATTCGAATACCTCTATTTAAGAAAAACAGTGCTGTGTCTGGCACCTCATGGTGCCACTTCAGATTTAATTCACAAAACAGATTCCGGTTTTGTCGTAGATCCTGAAAATATTTCAGAATTAAAGGAAAAAATAATTCAATTGGTTCGATTGAAAAAAGAGGGAAAATTAGAAAAACAATTTTCATTTAAAGATATCGATAAATATGATAGGAAAAATTTAACACTGAAACTATCAACCATATTGGATACATTGTAATAATATGACAGCAGAAAAAATAAAAATTCTCCATATCTTACCCTCTTTGGAGGTTGGAGGAATGGAGAATGTGGTTGTGAATATTGTTAATGGTTTGGATGGCAATTTCAAAAGTATGATTTGTTGCCTTGAGACCTCCGGGCCTTTGGAAAAAAAAATTAGGAAGCATCATGCAACAGTTTTTGTTTTAAATAAAAAACCAGGTTTCAAAATTAAGCTTTTTTTTTCATTGGCACGATTAATGAGGAATCAAGCAGTAGACATCGTTCATACCCATAATTATTTAGGATTCGTATATGGAGTACCTGCTGCTTTGTTAGCGCGTGTTCCACTTATTTTTCATTGTGAACATGGTACCCCTATTGTTTATAATTTAAAAAGAACATTGATGTTTAAAGTGCTTTATCCTTTTATTAACAGGGTTTTGGTAGTTGCAAAATCACTGGGTGACGAGATTGCTGAAAAACGAAAATGTTCTAAAGATAAAATGCGGGTTGTACTCAATGGGGTTGACCACGTCCTTTTCAAACCCCGCCCCAAAGATAGTTCATTGTTGAAGCGCTTGGATATTTGTAATAACGATATTATTATCGGAAGTGTGGGACGGATAGAACCTGTTAAAAATTATCTTTTATTTGTCAAATTAATTTGGGCATTGCAGAAAGTTAACAAAAACGTAAAAGGATTACTTGTAGGAGACGGATCAGAAAAACATGTATTGAAAAGTGAAATTAAAAGGTTGGGTTTGGAAAAACAATTTATACTGGCAGGCAGATCGGATGAAGTCCCTAAAATGATATCTATGATGGATATTTTCCTTCTTACTTCCTATAGTGAAGGGATGTCAGTCTCTATTTTGGAAGCCATGAGCTGTGGAAAACCAATTATTGCAACCGATGTTGGTAACAATAGAGAACTTGTCAAAGATGGTATTAACGGTTTTATTTTTGATCTTGAAGATTTTAACTCACTATTTGACAAAGCTTTGTTTTTAGTGAAAAACACAGAATCAAGATTGAAATTTGCTGACCTTTCCAGAAAAAAAGCTGTGAACGAGTTCAGCATAGATTCTATGATTGAAAAATATTCACAACTGTATTCTTTGAAAAAATAAAAAAATCGACTGCCTGGGACGATCGCTTTTTTGATCAAAAAAATACGAGCGCTAAGTACCCTCACATATGTTTTTCGGTATTCAACAGGCATACTCCATTGATATTTATAGATTTTATTTTGAGAAATATATGCTTGGGTACTTAACTTCAGATTTATCATTGTTGAAAGGGTGTTTAATTTGGAATATTTTATTGAAAATGGATGGATGGTTGTTTTTTTAATGGCAATCATGATGCCTGTCATTATTTATATTATTTTAAAAAAGAAAAAAATAGATCACTGGATAGTGCCCTATTTCATTTCAGTGATGAAGAATATTTTTTCCCCAAAAGAGTACCCTCAAAATGTGTATTTTTGTTTTGTTGACCATTTTGAACCTGGTTTTGTTCAGCCACGAATGGATCTTGTTGATTTGTGGTGTGAAAAATATCCAATTATAGCCAATAGGCATATGGATTGTAGAGGCAAAAAACCCCAACATAATTTTTTCATTCCAATAGAGGAATATCATCCAGATGTCGTAGAAAAACTATCCAAACTATGCCATAAGGGATTCGGTGAAGTGGAAATTCATCTGCATCATGATAATGATACGTCAGACAATACACGCCAATTATTACATAATTTCAAAAAACTGCTTTTTAATAAGTATGCCTTGTTGAGAAAAGACGAATTAACAAATAAAATTCAATATGCTTTTATACATGGGAATTGGGCATTAGATAATTCAAGAAAAGATGGTAGATGGTGCGGAGTGAATGATGAAATTTCAATATTAAAAGAAACAGGGTGTTATGCGGATTTGACAATGCCTTCAGGATCAGGAAGTACCCAGACTCGGACCATTAACTCTATTTATTATGCTATTGATGACCCCAGCAAACCCAAATCACATGATTCTGGTATCCCCATGGAAATTGGTAAAAAAGCACCTGAGGATGGACTGCTCATGATTCAAGGTCCACTGGCTTTAAATTGGTGGAAAAAAAAATTTGGTATTCTGCCTCACATTGAAGATGCTGATGTATCACATAATCATCCCCCCACTCCCGCACGGATTGATCTATGGATAAAACAACGGATAAGAATGGTCGGTGATAATTGTAGCGTAGTCGTAAAAGTTCATACTCATGGTGCACAGATAAAAAATGCCGGTCGTTTGCTGGATGAGTACCTGGATATGATTTATTCATATTTAGAGAAAAATTATAATGATGGTAAGAAATATAAACTTTATTATGTTACACCCTATGAGCTTTATAGAATTCTTAAGGGCATTGAATGTGGCAAAGACGATCAGTTTTGACACTGTTCCATTGAAAAAAATGATGTTTTGTTGGGGTGTTGATTCATGAATGAAATATTTAAAAAAAAAATTATCAATTTTCTAAATGGATTTAAACTACACTGGTCTTCTAAAACGGCAAGGAATAAAATCGCAATTACTTTTGACGATGGGCCTGATGAAAATTATACTGCGTTAATTTTAGAAATTTTAAAGAAACATCAGATAAAATCAACTTTTTTCCTTGTCGGAAAAAATATTGAACAAAATATTGAACTTGTCAGTTCAATTGTTAATGATGGGCATGAGGTTGGAAACCATACATTCTCTCACATGGAACTTAGAGGGTTTAACTGGGGTCTGTTTAAGCAAGAAATTAAAGCCACTGATCAAATTTTGAAAAAAAATTGGAATTTAGAGACCCCTTGCCTGCGGCTACCCAAGGGACGGTGGAATTTTCAAATAATATTAATTTTGCTCATGTTGAAAAAGAAAATAATTTTTTGGAATGTGGATCCAAGGGATTACAGAGCAAAATCAAAAAAGGAAATCATCTGTAATTTAAATAATATCGGCTTAAAATCTGGAGATATCATATTGCTTCATGATAACAATCAACACACTGCCCGTGCATTGCCTGATATCTTAAAAAATTTGAAAAATAGGGGCTTAAGACCTGTTACTATTTCAGAATTACTTGGGGAGTGATATGGAGATACAGCTTATTAATGATACCGTCGAATGGAACCAGATTCGTCATAGCTGGAATGATATGGTTCGTACATGTCAAAAAGATGACAATCCCTTTATCTCCTTCGAATGGCTTTGGTCATGGTGGAATGTCTTTGGCAGTAATAGAGAGCTTTGTATTCTGGTTGCAAAGGAAAATGGGAAAATAGAAGGTTTAGCAGCTTTCATGATAACGCCAAAGTTTGGGTTCCGCATCTGTGAGTTTATAGGTACCGGCCGGACTGATATGCTTGATTTTATTGTGCCTCAACCGAATAGAAATAAAATTATTTTTTATTTTTTAAAATTTTTAAAAAATAATATTGATTGGAGCCTGATCAATATTCGTGATTATGCTCACTCTGCACAAAGCTTACTCAATATTGTAGAAACTGTAGGCCTGAAAGGAGATCATTTTGTTGGTGATGTTTCGCCCTACATTCCCATAAATAATAAAACCTGGGATGATTTCCTTGCTGAAAAATCTGGAAAACACAGGGGTAACATTAAAAGAGCCATACGAAAAGCTGAAGCAGATAGGGATGTAGATATTCAACTTGAACGGGATTATAATCCGCAACTTTTAGAAGAAATTGCCTTTGTAGAAGCAAATAGCTGGAAAGTCTCAAATGGTATGCCAAGATTGTCCGGTTTGGGGAAAGATTTTTTTCGATCTTTTTGTAAGTCCTTTTCAGGAAAAGGCTGGTTGAATATTTGGACACTGAGATACAAACGAAAGTTGCTCGCATATTGCATTAATTTTAACCATGCTTCAAAAATTTATAATTATAATGTGGCTTATGATAAAAATTATATGAAATATTTAAAAACTTACTCTGTCGGCTCTGTCTTAACATCAATTGCTATACGCGATTCTTTTTTACGAAAGCAACTAAAATATGATTTTCTTCGTGGTGATGAAACATATAAATGGTTTTGGACAAAAGAAAACAAAAAATTAAGTTATATTGGAATTTATAAGAAAGAATTACGGTCTTTCATTATTTTTAGTATAGATTTTGAAATAAGATTCTTTTTAAGAAATAATCAGTTTGTTTTCAATCTTTATAAGAAAATAAGAGAAAGATCTCTTTTATGATTATATTTATAATATTTATTTTAGCTTTTTTTATCATGGTTTTTAGGGATCCTCTATGGGGAGTACTTTTTTATATAGCTTCAACTATTTTGCGATTTCAGGATTATATACCTTCATTATCCTCATTACGAATTCCTTTATTCATTATGATCTGCACTTTGATCATAATGCTTGTGAAGGGGAAGATGCGTTCAAAATTTGATAATAAATTGAAATATTTGCTGCTTTTTGTAGGGTTATGTTGCCTGTCATCAATATTCTCTGGGCAATCTTTTTCCAAATTATTTAACTTCTTTCTTCCAAAATTTTTTCTAAGTTTCATGATTTACCAGGTTATTGATACGGAAGAACAAATTAAAAATTTTCTTGTCGTATTTTATCTTCTTTTGTTTTATTTGGCAGCCATGTTGTTTCATAGCTATTATGTAGGGTCAAATTATTTTTATTATTGGATTTACGAACGTCCTTATGGACGAGGCTTTATGGAAGATCCAAATGAATTGTCACTTTGGATGAACTCCGGATTTATATTCTCCATTATTTTTGTAATGATGTTTTCTAAAAAAATTATTCATAGATGTTTTTTTTTGGGAGGCGGATTGCTTTCAGGATTCGGCACTGTATTGTGTAATTCAAGAAGTGGGATGATTGGTTTTATATTGGGAACTGGATTGATTTATACTATCAGTGAAAAAAAACACAAAATAATTGTTTTGATCCTCCTTGCGGTGATGACCGCCGGAATTTTATCACATGCAGGATCAAGGTTTTGGTATCGAATGGACATGATAGACGGTAGAGATACCTCTGGCAAAATAGAGGGCTCCGCTTCTGAACGATTAAATTCATGGAAAAACGGAATTGACTTATTATTTGAAAATCCGTTTTTTGGAGTTGGCGCTTTAAATATAATGAATCACAATTTTAGAGTCACTTATGACGGGTTGCTGGAAGGGCGAGTTTTGCACAGTGGCGTTATCGAAGTTATGGCTGAAAATGGAATATTGGGGTCACTCTTATGGTATTTAATGATACTATTATCAATTAAAGATTTGTTAATCTATCGATTTATTAAGGATGTGGATGGACATCACAATATGCGAATGGGAAGTATAATTTTTTTATGTTGTTGTGCACCACTATTCGTTAATAGTGTATTCCTTTCAAATCAGTACAATATCTTTCTATTTGTTTTATTTGGCTTCTCTTCCGCAATTAAAAAATACTATTTGACAATAATTCATGAATTATAAAATGGCAAGATTTTCCGGTTAGTTTTTTGTATAAACATACATGGCTGTAAGACCAGCCACAACGAAAAACGAAATTCCTTTAATTTTAGCATGTTGCTGAGACTTTCATATAACGGGCATGTCCTGCTGGACACAACGAATATTGGGTCGTAGACGCGGAGCCAAATGGCATTATGCCGCCGCCCCCCGACGGGAAATGGGCCCGGCCCGGAACCGTAGACGGCCCAATTGGCCGGTTCCTATTACCCATCGGGGGGGGGCTCTGCTGAGGCTACTTGAACACTTCATTTTCATATAACTGCCACGGGCAGACCGTATTCTGGCACTGGCCTGCCCACAACGAAGCGTGAAAGAATGTTAGGCGTCTCTATTCTTTCATATAAAAACTGCCTTGTTAATAATATTGATCCAGAAGGTGCTCAATGAATCGTAAGAATGATAAAATTTGCATCGTTTCGGAATTTCCTCCTGCCATAGGTGGCATCAGCAGGCAAGCTCATTTAATTGGTAAGGCTATTAAAAAGGAAGGCTTTAGGTTCTACCCTGTTTCAATTCATTTTCCATTTCCAAAATGTATTAAATATTTGGACAATGTCAGGATGCTGAGAACAATCGTCAGATATATAATTTTAATTCCAAAATTTATTATTAATATATCAAAATCTGAGATTGTTCATATTATGAGTTGTTCATATTTAAATTTTTATTTGTACACAATGGTTCCTGCAATCATTGCAAAGCTGTTGAATCGAAGACTTATTATTGCATATCATGGCGGTGAGTGTGAAGCATTTCTAAAAAGGGATGGAAAAATTGTCAAATTAATATTGGAACTCGCCGAGCAAATTACGGTCCCATCGCAATATTTGAAACATGTATTTGATGAATTTTGTATTGATACAGTCATTGTTAGAAATTTTATTGAGACGGAAAAGATAAAATTTATTAGTAGAAAAAGCATAAAACCCAAATTTATTTTTGCCAGGCATCTATCTAAAGAATATGGTTATCATGTTGTTATTAAATCATTTTCCATAATTATTACTCACTTTCCTGAGGCAACTCTTTTATTGGCAGGAGGGGGAAAAGATCAGAAAGATGCAGTTAAACTCGTTTCTGACTTAGGTTTAGCAAAGCATGTAAAATTTCTGGGCTATATTTCAAATGATCAATTGATGAAGCATTTTGAAGAAAATGATATCTTTTTGAATGGTTCATATGTTGATAATTTGCCGGTTTCCATACTCGAAGCGTTTGCTTCAGGCTTGCCGGTAATTTCTACAAAGGCTGGTGGTATTCCTTGCATTGTAATCCATGAACACACGGGTCTGCTTGTTGAATTGGGAGATTACACGGCTATGGCTGCATCGGCAATAGGGTTACTCAATAATCCAGAGTTAGCTAATTGCATTATTACGAATGCAAGGGCTGAACTAAAAAAATATTCGAAGGAAATCGTTATTGAGGAAATTTTAAAAATATATTTTCCAACTATTTTTTGATGTGAACCCCTAATGAAAAGTTGTTAGAAATTTTCTGTCAATCACTAAACAGGAAGAATTAGAAGCCTCATCTCAAGACATTTTGGAGAGAATTAATGAATAAATATTTTGTGAAGTACCTTTTTTATCCTGTTCATGAATTATTAAAAAGAAATACAACTTTGACAGAGTTGAAGAAGTTGGATAAAACCCAATATGCCAGTGTTGATGAATTGAGAAACATCCAGTTTAAAAAATTAAAAAGAATTTTATCGACTGCTAATGATGCAAATTATTATAAAAAATGCTGGAGTAAAATTGGATTTCAACCAGAGCAGGTTCGTAAAATAGAAGATCTCAGGGTGCTACCTTTATTAAACAAAGACATTATTCGTAAAAATTATAAAGATCTCATTTCATCAAGCTTTAAAGGGAGAGTCATTAATTATCAGACTGGTGGATCTACAGGAAACCCTATGCAGTTCATAGTTGATAATAAGAGGGTCAGCCAAGAATGGGCTGCAAACTGGAGAGCCAGACGATGGTGGGGAATTGATATCGGTGACAGGCAAGCGATGTTATGGGGATCTCCTATAGAAATTAATACACAGAGCAAGATTAAAGATATAAGGGATAGATTATTAAATTATAAATTGTTATCTGCATTTAATATGTCGGAAAAAAGAATGTATGAGTATGTCAATGTGTTGAAAATATATAATCCAGATTTTTTATTTGGTTATTCAAGTTCTTTATACTTGTTGTCACAATTTATAAAGAAAAAGGGGCTTGATATTAATAGCCTGGAGATTAAGGCTATTTTTACAACTGCTGACACATTGCTCGATTATCAAAGGGAATCAATCAAAGAAGTGTTTAAATGTGGTGTTGGCATTGAATATGGTTCTCGAGACGGGGGATTCATAGCTCATGAGTGTCCAAGAGGTGGGCTACACTTGAATTCAGAAGGACTAATAGTTGAAATAATAGATAAAAATGGAAATCCAGCTAAAGACGGGGAGATCGGTGAGATCGTTTTAACCTCTTTAGACGCTTTTGCCATGCCATTTATAAGATATCAAACCGGTGATATGGCAGCTTCAATAAAGCGAAAATGCACATGTGGTGTAAATCTTCCACTAATTGATAAACTACAAGGGAGGATTGCCGATCATATTCGAGATAAAGACGGAAAGTATATTTATAGTGAAGCTATTACATATATAATTAGAAGTGTAGTTGGAATTGATCAATTTCAGGCAATACAAAAGAACATAGAACTAATTGATTTAAAAATAGTGAAAAATAAACATTTTAATCAAGAAAATGAAAAGATTATCAAGAAAAAACTTAATAAATTATTTGACAATAAGATCCGTGTAAAAATAAATTTTGTCAATGAAATTTCAACGACCCCTTCCGGCAAATTTCGCCCTGTATTCTCTGAATTTTATTAAAAAATAAAACTTCCGAACAACTTCAGCAGAGCCCTCCCCCGATGGGCAATAGGAACCGGCCAATTGGGCCGTCTACGGTTCCGGGCCAGGCCCATTGCCCGTTGGGGGGGGGCGGCATGATATCATTTTCAATATTCGTCGTGTCCGGTAGAACATGCCCGTTTTATATAAAACTCTCAGCAACATGCTAAAATTAAAGGACTTTTGTTTTTCGTTGTGGCTGGTCTTACAGCCATGGGTGTTTTATATGAAAGAGTAGACATATCTAACACTCTTTCACGCTTCGTTGTGGGCAGGCCAAGGCCAAAATACGGTCTGCCTGTGGCAATTATATTGAAAGTCCTCTTAAACATACAGAAAATTAACCGAAAATTACTGGCTTGGAGTGATATTTACGTATTTCTTTTGGAGAAGAAGATAAGTTATTTGAACAGTTTAGAGAAAACAAAGTGTATTCATTAATGGAGGACTCAAAATGTTAAATTGTAAATACTGTCATTACATTGCATCCTTTTGGGGTTTTAAAATAGGAATATTGTTTCTATTAGTCATTTTTTTTCTGCCTATTGCGGTTTGGTCGTCAGAATATGATATAGGTGGGGGAAATAACAACTATTCATCCCTTTCTGTGCTATTATCAGAAGAAAACCTTGTGGCAGGGGATGTTGTCAATATATACCCTGGTATCTATACAGATGAATTTATAATTTCCGGAGTAAAAGGAACTTCTGCGAATCCTGTAATTATTCAAGGTGTTGACAATAAAGGTAATCCGATTTTGACACCGCAGGAAACTGTTGTGTTTGATTATGAAAATTCCATTGCTGCTCAGCCGATACAATTGGGAACTTCCAGCGAATGGTTGATAATTAAAGGGCTTTGTGTGCGCAATGTTCCTTCTGTTACTGGAGGGAGTAGTGCAATTACTGTTTGGTCTGTAGGTGAGATCCGGATTCAGCATTGTTTTTTTAGAAACAATGTAGCTTCTTTTACAGCCAAACCAGGCACAGAAACGATTTATGTTGAGCAATGTGAATTTTCAGGGGGGTATGGAACCCATCCCCCTTATAATTTTCATCAAATATATTCATTGGGTGCTAAGCACTTGATTATTCAGTTTTGTTATTTTCATGGTTATGATTCTTATGCTGGGTCTGTTGTCAAAGTAAGAGATATTAATGTTGAGTTCCTTTATAATTATGTTGAGATGGGATCTGCACAAAATGCTTTTGATCGTGATTTCTATGAAAAGGATCTAACAATAGCGCAGGATTCATTGATAATGGGAAATGTTTTTCTCAAATCTGAGAATCAAAATGATTATACTGGATCAGTAATTAAGCGTAATACGGAAAGATCTGGGAACACCATAGTGGTGAAGAATACATTTATCGACAATAATGGTTGTATTAGTAGGATTATCCAATTAGAGAGCGGTAGTGGTTCTATCAATGAAATATCCAACAATATTTTTACGGGAAAAACTGTTAAGATTGCCACTACAGATAATTCCTCATTGCTGAAAGGCAACAACAATTGGATTGTCACTGGGGCAGATCTGGGTGCCTCTGATTTTACAGGAACCATTCAAGGTGCGGATCCAGGTTTTAATGCATCGACAAAACCCACTTTTCAACTATCAAGTTTTTATAATGTTGAGACACGTTTGATCATTGGATCTCCTATTGACTCTGGAGCATATGAATTTGCTGTTACAGCTATAGATACTGCTGGTAACGAAAGTGGGTTTTCAAACATAGTATCTAAAACGATGCCTTTTGCATCTATTGCTCCTTCGTCTGCATTAATTTCAAATTTATATGTCGCTTCAGGTAAAGCGTACGAGGTTATTGATGATGGGCTGGCAGATGGAGCAAAAGCTTTTCTTGATCAAAACTTTACTTTTTCAGAGATACCTGATGGGCTTATGAATGCTGTTTATATTCAAACAGCATATTCAGACAACGCAGTTGTTGATAATAATTTTTTGAGTTTTGATCTCAATAAAGAGGCATCGGTATATGTTGTTCGTGATGCACGGATAAAAACAGCAGATCCAGCATGGTTATCCAGTTTTTCTGTTGCCAGTGAAATAGTGAAAATTTACGGGAATAGAATGAAGTTATATAAAAAAGATTATGCCGCAGGACAGATTACACTTGGTGGTAATGAAGCTGACTTTATCATGTATTCTGTAATAATTTTAGATAAATGATTGTGTTGTTCTGACTTGATTTATAATTTTTAGGAGGAAATATGGGCATCCTTCAAAAGTAATTTACACTTAAGGCTCATGAAATACATAGATATATTAAAGTGTCAACTACTGTGTGGGTAATCCTGAAAAATATCGAACCGTTAGAACTTGTTTTGTGGAGACAATTTTATCAGGGCAGAGGAATGTGTGTCAGACGGTATATCAATTTCATTGATTATGAAACGTGAGTCTTTTTGGAAAATATTCAGGTGTTGGCAATTGTGGTATATAATTGTTATTTCTGTGTTGAGAAGATGGTGTTGGTTTAATAGACAATTAATAAATTTTTTTAATATATCAGCATTAAATGGATTATAAAGATAAAAGAGAGTGCCATTCGATGGCAAACAATCCAGCACGTTCCCATGGATAATCTCGACATTTTTATGTTGACGTAACCTTTTTTTTGTTTCTTCTGCTATATCAGGATCAAGTTCAATACCAATTATTTTGTTTCGTTTACCTTGGGCCAATAACCAATTTATTACACGACCTTTTCCACATCCAATATCAACAATAACATCTTTTTCGGTTATGGTGGTATTAGCAAATAACTTGGGCAGCAAAAAATAACTTGAGTTGACGGTATCATATGCACCGGCATTTTTAAATTTTGATTTAATATTTCCTCCAAGGAAATGTCCGTACGTAAAATCAATTGATATGTTATAAATCAGCTTATATACTCTTGAGAGTAGGTTATAAACATTTTTCAGCATATTATCTCTCCATTCGCTCATTTTTGAATCAGAACAATTGATATGAAAATCTATAAAAAATGTGTATCCTATTCAAATTTCGGGGTATAGAGATAAAAGAATGCAAAAAATTACAATCACCGACAAAATGTTTCGAGCTGTGCGGGTAGTAATTATTTGCAGCTCATTAACAATACAAATTTAATAAATTAGGGCTGTTTGAGCCTTCAAGCTGTATCTATAGCTTGTAAATAACACTGAGGTTCCGGTTCAAATAGGCTCGATGACCTACCCGCATAGCTCGTAAAATAGCAATGGCCGGATTCCCTGTGTTATGACAGAGATCCGACCATTTTAAAAATCACAACAAATTTAATTTTTCTTTGCTTTCTTTCTCCCCACAACAATCAGCCCCAGGAGACCAATCCCCAGAAGTGCCATGCTGGCCGGTTCTGGAACCGGGTTGAGGTTAGCATCTGTAGCGGCTACCAGCACATCCTGATTTTTTCCAAGGTTAAGAACCTGAACCAGTCCGTTTTTGTTGGTCCAGCCACCTCCAACAGCTACTGTCGCCTGATCCAGCCATTTATCAAACTTTGACGTTGAAGTGGAGCTGACATACCATGGAAGGGTTTGCCCCATTTGGTTCCATATCAGCAACTGTAGATCTTTTTGGTCTGATGTAGAACCTGTATATTTATTATCTTCAATTTCATCTTTAATTCCAAGAGAGCCTTGAGAAAAGTTCCAGTAAAGCCAAGCCACTTCGTCTTTGAGAGCCGCACCTAATGAGTTTGCACCGGAAATTCCAGTGACTTCCATTTTTTTGTCTTTACCTGACAGAAATTCATCGGTTTCAACACAAAAAGTTGACCAGGAAAATTTGTTGTTACCAAATTTATTACCCTTAACTGAAAAAGCAAATTCACCGCCACTGTTGACAGATACTCCATCCCAAACAACATCATCTCCAACAGAAACGCCATAATTATAAGCAAAAACCTGGGATACACCAGAAACAAAAAACACCACTAATAATATCAATAAAGTTTTTTTCATTTTAAAAACCTCCTTAATCGTGTGTCAATTAAACCTTTCTCTTAAAATTCAATGTTGAAATTTTGAAGGAAAAAATCTCAACTCTTAACAAATACAATAAAGCATTCTTTTGAATCCGTCCATCCCCCAAAGGTATTAATTTTGTCTTTGGGGGATTTTTTATAGGAACAAAGCAAGGCGTTTTATATTTTGGCCTTTAGGCCGTAAAACCCAATGCTTTAGCTTTGGGATATAAGTTTTGCTTTAGCGGTTTTTTTGACAACTTACAAATAGTCGTGTATGTCTACAAATATGAAATGTGGATATAAATATTTTAAAATCGGGTTTGGCCGTCTTGGCCGATTGTGACCAGGTTAAGCAGCCTTAAAAAATCATAGTGTACCGAGGGGCATCCGGGAGCACTTTAAAAGTAAGTCTGTTGAGAGAACCGTAAGACCTAAGTTTTAAGCTCGGGCTATCTCGATGAATCAGAAATCTTTAAGAGCGATCTTTTAGAATCCCAATCCTTTAGGTTTGGGAGTATGTCAATCACTCATTGTTTTAAGAAGGGTCGTTGCCTGTTGTATCCGATCTTGATTCTGATCCAGGGTGAGTAATTTTTTCAGCGTGGCTATGGCACTTCCGTAATCCCCTTTACTGTGATACGCCTGCCCTAAATGAAGCAATACCTCCGGATTATCGCCGGATTTTTCAAGGCTATCTCTAAATTCGGTGATGGCGCTGTCCACCAGGCCCTTTTTAAGGTAAATAAGTCCCAATGTATCCATGATAGCCGAATTTTCAGGCAACACCTCCCTGGCCACCCGGGCCCAGGAAAGAGCCTCATCCACTTGATCCGTTCGCTGGATCAAATGCCAAGCCAGGTTATTGGCTGCCGGTGCATACCGGGGACGGGTGTCAAGTGCTTTCCGATAATGCATGGCTCCTTCCTCATAAAGCCCCTTGGCATCCATGAGAATACCCAGCATCATGTGGGCGGTGATCAGGTCGGGATTTTTTTCCAAAAGTTGGGTGTACTGTTCAATGGCCTTGTCCGGGTTACCGGTTTCCATATGGATACGGGCCACGGCATAGTAGGGAGGCTGGAAATCGGCATCTGTGTCCATGGCACGTTGAAAAGCTGCCAGGGCCAATTCTTTGTTCTTTTCGGCCAGATAAACGTCACCGCTAAGCTTGTGGAGGGTTGCCAGAAAACGCGGGGTAGCCTTGGGCACCTTAAGCTGTTCTTGGATCAGGGCATGGGCACCACTGTAATTTTTTTGGGTCATACGGTTCTGAGCCAGCAGCCCGATGACATCCAAGGCCAAGGTAGACCGGTCAAGGGCCTGGGTCAAATAGGCATCGGATTCATCATAATTCTGACCATAAGCATATACCAAACCCATGAGCTGATATCCCCGGGGATTTTCCGGTGCCATTTCAATGAGTTTTTTAAATCCTTCAATGGCCTTGTCCCGGTGACCGGCCTCCATGTCGCAATTGGCAAGAATATCAATGGCCTGAAAATTAACGGGGTCTTTTTCCAATACATTTAACGCATGCTGCCGTGCCAATACAAATTCACCCGTATTGTAGTAAAGCTGGGCCAATAAAATTCTGGCCCTGGATTGCTCCGGATTCAGATCCACACACCGTGCAAGGGCTTCCATGGCCTTGGCATCTTCTCCCAGGCCCATGTGGCAAACCCCTTGAAGATAATAAATTTTGGCGGTATCCGGGCGGTCTTTCTTCAGGGTCTGTAACCGGTTCAATGCTGCACCATAGTTCTTTTCAACTATTTTAAGTTCACTGTCCAGCATCAAGGCAGGGAAAAAACCGGGCCTGGAGTCAAGGATGGCAGTAACCATGGAGGCGGCTGCCGGAATATCACCCTTTTGAAAATGAAATTGTGCCAGGGTATTCTTCAGGAGTAAATTATCCGGTTCCAGTTCCAGGGCCTGGGTGTACAAGACCAGGGCCTTGTCATTTTTATCAATAAAATCGTAAAAGCGTGCGGCACTCACATGGGCCTTAACACTGCTCGGAGCTATTTCAAGGGCCTGCATGTATGCCTTTTCTGCGGCCCCCTCATCCTGCATACCCATGTAAAAATTTCCCAGGAAAATGGGAATCTCAACTATATCCGGATTCAGACGACCTGCGGTGATGAGTTGGGCCTCAGCCTTATCAAATTCCTTGGTTTTCACATAGAAACCCACCAGAATCATCCGGGATGCGAGATTTGCCTCATCGACCTTCACCGCCCTGAGCAGCAGTTGTTCCGCCGCATTGAAATCTTTCTGAAAAGCTTTAAGGGCCGCCAATTTTTCAAGGGCGCTTATGTGATCTGGTTCCAGGGAAATAATTTTATTAAAAAGGGCTTCAGCCTGCCCCATATCTCCCTTCTGAGCCAGTATCCGGGCCTTTAAAAACAAGGCTTTTGTGTTTTGAGGATCACTGGCAAGAATTTTTTCAATTTTATCTTCGGCTGGCGCTATCTGATCTGAAAGCATGAGAAAACTGGCTATTTTTAAAAGGATATCCAGGTTATCGGGTGCCAGTGCTTCTGCTTTAGTGTAGGCTTGGAAGGCTTCCCTGGCATTACCCAGGCGAATCATGGTTTCCCCCAATTGATACCATGCATCCGGGTTATCCGGGGCCTGCTGGGTGGCATTAAGAAATTCGATGCGTGCCTTTTGATATTCTTCAGCAGAAAAATAATCCGCCCCTTTTTTAAGATGGGACGCTGCATTTTCCTGCTCCCCCTGGCATCCCCAGAGGCCAAGGGTCAATAAAAAGATGGAGACCATGAAAATAAAATCAAAATACTTTTTTTGAAAATGCATATATCCTCCGTTTTTAAGATAAACCAAGTATGTTTTTTTTCTTAAGTTTTTGGATTTATTGATAACGGCCATACCTACCACCGACACAACAAATAATAAAAATTGCATAATGCCGCCCAGACAGCTACCCGGGACAAAAAAATCGTGGGGAATGGATCGTTGCCCTCCAGGCTAAAACGCAGGAACTGAGATCAGGTGTTAATTTGGAAATACCGTGCATATCTTGTATCTTGAATTTCCAAGAACTCATTCACCCAGCACCAAGTATCCATTAACGGCTCTATCGCCCCTTCCCAAAAAACACCTCCCGAAAGGTCATCAAAAAAATAAGCAGATCCAGGTACCATGAAAAATGCTTGACATAGTAGAGGTCATAATTGAGCTTTTTCTTGCTGTCTTCAAAATTCTCCCCATAGGGGTAATTGACCTGGGCCCACCCGGTCAGTCCCGGGCGAACGGAATGGCGAAAATTATAATAAGGAACTGTTTTTTCAAGCTCTTTGGTAAACACCTCCCGTTCGGGTCTGGGCCCCACAAAATCCATATCACCCTTGAAAATATTAATGAACTGAGGCACTTCATCCAAACGAACTTTACGGATAAACCGCCCCACCCGGGTCACCCGGATGTCATTTCTCAAGGCAAAGGTCGGACCAGAGTCTTTTTCCGCCATGACGGTCATGGATCGAAATTTAATCAAATTAAATTTTCTGCCATTTTTGCCAATGCGTTCCTGGAGATAAAAAATCGGCCCCGGAGACTCAAGCTTGATCAAAAAAGCCGTAATGAGCAGAACAGGAGACATGGAAATGAGCAACACAAAGGATATAATCAATCCCTGCACCCGCTTAACGGCTGTGTGAAGGGAGGTATGGTAAAAGCCCTCCTCAAAAATAAACCAGCTGGGTTTAAAAAAATCATCAATAATTAATTTACGCTGGGCGGTTTCATAAAACTGGGTTCCTTCAAGAACCCGGATATTTCTAAATTTACACTGCAAAAGCCCTTTCACCGGTAATTTTCCCCGCCGATTTCTCAGGGTAACCACAATGGTGTCAACGGTGCGGGAAGAGACCAGTTTCTCCAATTGATCCATGGTATCCAGCACCGGAACATCATTGATCAATTGCCCCACCTGGGAGGCCAGTGTGGTAATAAACCCAATAACTTCAAAGCCCACACATTTTTTTTCCCGGGCCTCTTTTATAATTTCAGCTGCCTGGGAAGTTATACCCAAAATTAAAATTTTTTCACGATTATAGGAAAGAAAATAGAATATGACCCACCGAAAAAGGAATATCATGGTAAAGCTAAACATCAGGGGGAACAACAAAAAATAATGCTTGGGAATCACGGCATTGGAAAAGAAAAAAAGGGTGGCCGTAAAAAAAAAGGTCAAGAAAAAAGCGGGAATAATTTTTTTAAACAGGTCCCACAAATAAATAAACTCCACAGGCATATAAAGCCGCTGGGACAGCAAAGAGATGATGGTGGCCCCGATGAGGGTGGCAATGGCTATATTCCCACTCAATTGCCCCGGATTAAACAACTCGGTGAGGGGAGAAATAAGAGGTGCCATAACGCCAAAAGCAATATAGGCAATCAGCACGTCCACCAGCATGATACTCAGGGTTCCAAGGGGGGTACGGGTAGAAAAAAAAATGGGTTACTCCTCCATGTGATCAAAAAGTTTGATGGCGTTTCCCCCCATGATTTTAGCTGATATAATAGCTGTCTGGGCTTTTTGCACCAGACTTTCCGGGGTATCAGCATCCATGGGAAATCCAGCAATCCCACCACTCAAGGTGATGGGTGATTTCAAATTCAGATGCATCTCATCGGAAAGGTGCTCCACTGACGCAAGGATGCGGTTGGCAATCATCTGGGCAGATTCTTTAGAGGACTTCAGCAGAATTACGCCGAACTCTTCACCGCCAATTCTGCCCACAATATCGTTGGTGCGGACACACCCCAGGATCTTATCTGCAATGAATCGCAGAATCTGATCCCCAGCGTAATAGCCATGGGCAAGGTTGACCTGATTAAATTGATCCACATCCACCAGCAGCAAGGCAATAATCCCTTCTTCTTCCCTCCGGAGTCGACTGAACTCTTCGTTGAGCCGCTTCCACCACAGGCCATAATTGTAAGTACCGGTGAGGCTGTCTGTGTAGGTGAGATCCCGGAATTCCTGGTTGACGTTTGAATTTTGAATGGTTTCTGCGGCCCGGGTACAGATGGTTTTCAGTATCGTTTCCTGTTCTTGATCAATGGGGGGTTTTTTGTGGTTGAACAACACCAGTTGACCTTGGCTATCACTCTTTTCATCGGGGGATCTCAGGGGAAATACCACCACAAATTCTTCATTGGCAACGGCTGTATGGCTATGCAAGGCCAGATCTGCTTTGTTAAAAATTTCCATGTAATGGGGGGGGTCTGAAAGTTTTGACTGAATGGAAGGCACCAGCTCTTCGTACAGGCTGCGGTGATTACCAGGTTCAAACCCATACCCAAGTACCAGTTCAAAGGAATTTGAGTCCTTATCTTTAAGAAAAAACACCCCTTTTTTCTGGATGCCACTCACATCGGTGATGATCTGAAAAATATAATCAAAAACAATTCTAAGCTCCCGGAGAACATTATACTCTCGAAACATATTCATCATGTGGAGCTTAGAAGGTGGTGAGTGGTGAGCAGGTGGAATTTTGGCATTGACAAGGTGGTTATAAAACCGGGATACAATATCCTGGGTCAGCAGGTGCTTTTCGGACAATTCTGATTCGGTGAGATCCATGGCGTTGATATTCAAGGTTCCCATGGTACTTTTGCCCAGCTTCAGAGGAATAATCAAGGAATGATCTATATCTTCCCGGGTCAAGTCCTCTGGATCAATCCGATCCCTGTGATCCTTACAGTCTCCCTTGATATATAAAGGACAATCATTCTTTGCCACCTTACCGGACACACCACATCCTAATCGTACCCGGGTATTTTCAATGATCTCTCGTTTAAGACCCCTGGAACTCTGAATAGTCAATTCCGGAGAAGAGCCATCAGTGAGCATGATGGAGCCACTTTTACTTTTCATCACATCCAGAACGATATTCAGTAAAAGATCCAGAGTGTGTTGGGGAATCTGATCGATCATGGTTTATTTCCTTTTGTTTTACATTCTTTCACCATGGCTCTTATTTTTATTGTCCCAGTAGTTTTTTAGTGCGCTAAGCACATTATAGTGAAAACGATGGACTTTCAGTCCTTTGTCTTTCAGCCCGTGCTTCAGGCCACAGGGGGCGATTTAGCGCCAATTCTATGGACTTTTAGCCCATAGTGATTTAATTAGTTTTATGACAAAAAGAAGAAGAATGCAAGTTTTTCAATTTTATCCGGAATTAAAATACTCCTTGTTTAATTGATATAGTTTGGGTATGTAAAAAAGGACACTTTTAATGATCTACTTATCATCACAACACTGACGATGAGCTGTGGACGTCTTGTAAACTCTTTTAGTGAGTGAATGCCATGCTGACATGTAAAAATAATAGAGACCTTTTATTACCATATGCATTGCCATATATGGCCTGGGTAATTGCTTTTACGCTATGTCACGGTTGGCTGGATATGGCTTGGATCTATGCACTGAGAATGGTGGGTGTGACAGCTTTGTTATGGGGCTTTCGCAAATATTACATTTCCATATTTTCGGCCCGTTCCAGGTTCTACTCAATTTTGATGGGTATTTTCTGGGGTATTTCGGGTTGTGTCCTCTGGGTGGTGCTGGTGAACCCTTTTATTTCCGACAATGCCCTGCCTTGGGACACCCTGCCCTTTTTTCTACGGTTAATTTCTGCCACATTGCTGGTACCGGTGTTTGAAGAATTACTCATGCGGGGGTATCTCTTTAGACTGGCCTCCCAATGGGAACAATTCAGAAAAAGAAAAAAAGAAAATGCGCTGGCACTCACTCTGGATCATAGCAGCATCAATGATGGCACGGAGCCCCCATGGTCCATGCTGGCAATTGTATTTTCCACATTTTTTTTTACCATGGGCCATTCCATCCATGAATGGCCCGCAGCCCTTGCCTATGGCTTTTTAATGGCATTTTTGCTTATCAGAACAGGAGGACTTCTCGCCTGCGTAATTGCCCATGGGACCACCAATCTGACCCTGGGAATTTACGTGTGGTTTACAGGTCAGTGGGGACTCTGGTAAAGTTTTTCCAAAGGGATGTTCCAGTAACCCGGACTCCATTAACCGCTTTTTCATACAAAGAGATGTAAATAAAAATCCATGTATCTGTCCTATTATAAATTAAAGACCGCACCCTTCCAGATCA
>CAYSSE010000003.1:0-53797 GCA_964433355.1 uncultured Desulfocicer sp. | reverse complement strand
TTTGGCTCCGCGTCTACGACCCAATATTCGTTGTGTACGTAAGAACATGCCCGTTATAATCAAGTGGAAAAAAGGAAATCCCCGTTTTTCATTAAGAGATGCATGACAGATGTCATGCCCCCCGAACATTCCATGGAGGTTTCATGCAAAAAAGATATGTGTTAACCCTGCTGGCAATCATAATGTTGACAAGTCTTCTGTCTCCTGCCCTTGGCAAGACCAATCCATTAAAAATATCCAACATCACTCCAGGGGGGGAGAATGTTCAGTCCCTGCGGCAGATTGTCATCCAATTTGACCGGGATGTGGTGCCTTTGGGGGCCATGGAACGTTCCCGGGATGAAATCCCCGTCACCATCACGCCCGGTGTAAAAGGTCAATGGCGCTGGCTGGACACCTCGGCCCTGGCCCTGCAACTGGATGAATCACAGGCCCTGCAACCTGCCACACGCTATACCCTTATCATGAATCCCGGCATCACAGCCCTGGACGGCACCACTCTGATAGATCCTGTCATTCATACCTTTACCACCCCGCGTCCCCGGATTTCCTGGATGGATTTCCAGACCTGGCGCTCTCCGGGAACGCCTGTGATGGGATTGCATTTTAACCAGCCCGTCACCCCGGAATCTGTGAAAGCCTGCGTAAAATTGATCCGGCAAACCGATGGTCAACTCATGTCAGCGGTGCGGGTGGAACCCCACCCAAAAAACACCTCCGGTCGTATCTGGTGGATCTCCCCGGCAAAAGAGTTGCCCCTGGACACCGCCATGGTGGTATGGGTATCTCCGGGTATTATCTCCACCCAGGGGGCGGAACCGGGCATGGAAAAAAGAGTGGCGGTAAAATTTCATACCTTTCCAGAATTTAAATTTCTGGGGCTACAGTGCTATACTCTCAGGGGAAAGAAACCCATCATTATCTCCCCGGATCAGTTCCAAAAATTTGCAAATTTAACTAATACAGCCAACACACCCCCACCGAACATACATCCCCTTGCCAACCCCGACACCTACACTGAACTACTCTTCACGGCTCCGGTGGCCTTTCAGGAGATCCGGGATCAGGTCATTGTAACCCCGGATCTGGCCAAGGGTCGTAAAGACTATAACCCCTGGGCCAACAACTACAGCGGCTCTCTCCTGAGAACCCGTCATTACAAAAATGCACATTATTCAATTTCATTGCCCGAGGATCTTACCCCATGGCAGGGCTATTATTTTAAAGAAACAGGGAATGGTATCCGGGATGCCTTTGGCAGAGCCTTACCCACTCCCATGGATTTTACCTTTTTCACCGACCATCGTAAACCTGATTATCAACTGCTGCATCCCACCGGGGTTCTGGAAAAGAATCTGGATTCCCGGCTTCCCATGGCTGTGACCAACATGGAAAGTATGGAGTTTTCTTTCCAGACCATCACTGCGGCAAAAAATAATGTCAATGGGACTCAATCCACGGATAAATCAAACGTTGATGATGAACCCCTCAAGAAAACATCACCCTCCCAGGAGATCCCCGGCAACATCATCAAAGCCAATCTCATGGCCCGGGATATCACCTATCACACCCCCATGGGAGTCCGGGAAATGCTGGAAGGGCACACCGGGGCCGTGTATGGCAAGGTAAGCAAAAGCACCCCCTCTGTGAAAAAACATGCCAGTGAAAAACAATTTTTCGCCCAGGTCACCCCCTGGCAGGTTCATGCCAAAATCGGTCATTTTAATTCATTGGTGTGGGTCACCAGCCTTGCCACGGGCCTGCCCGTATCCGGTGCCCGGGTGAGTATTCATAAAGATGACATGGAAAACCTCACCCGCAACACCCAGGCCCTGGACCAAGAAACCACCGATGATAACGGTATTGCACTGCTGCCCGGCGTTGTCACCCTGGATCCGGAGCGCAAATCCTTTGATAACTGGTGGGAGGAAGGAAATGATCAGCGGTTTTTTATCCGGGTGGAGCAAAATAATGACCTGGCACTGCTGCCCCTGAACAACCGATTCAGCATTGACACCTGGCAGGTGTCTGGAGAGGCCTTTGATTCGCGCATGGAGTCCCAACACGGTCATATCAATACCTGGGGTACAACGGCCCAGGGGATCTACCGGGCCGGGGATACCATCCAATACAAAATTTATGTCCGGGATCAGGACAACACCCGCTTTATCAGCCCCCCAAAATCAGATTATACACTGACTCTGTTTGATCCTACAGGTAAAACCGTACTCACCCGAGAAAAAATAACCCTGTCCCAGTTTGGTGCCATTGATGGCGAATATGCCGTGCCCACAAACGGCAGCGTGGGCTGGTATCGATTTGAGCTGTCCGCAGATTTTACCGAACAAAACTGGAGTCCACTGCGGGTGCTGGTCAGTGATTTCACCCCATCTCCATTTAAGGTCACCACAGAACTCAACGGCAATGCCTTTAAAATGGGGGATACACTCACCGTGACCTCCCAAGCAAGCCTCCATGCCGGTGGTCCCTACACCGATGCCAATGCCCGAATTATTATTAAACTCACGGAAAAAACATTTCGCTCCGGCCATCCCGTGGCCCGAAAATTCTCATTTTACAAGCCATTTAAGGATGAGGACGATGAAGAAAACAACGGAAGATTTCGTTCCGGTGGCATGGAGACCCTTCTGGAAAAAACAGATATCCTCAACGACCAAGGCACCCTGGAAAACACGGTTCAACTGGATCAACCAGATGTGGCATACGGAACCCTCACAGTGGAAAGTGCGGTGCAGGATGACCGGGGTAAATTTGTGGCAGCCACCACCACGGCCCCGTATCTGGGGAGAGATCGATTTGTGGGCCTGAAAAGTCTGAAATGGGTATATGATGCCAATCAACCAGCCACCCTGGAAACCCTGGTGGTGGATGATCAGGGAAATCCTGTCAACGCCACCCGAGTAAATATACGGGTGCAACGCCTGGAAACCAAGGCAACCCGGGTCAAGGGGGCGGGCAATGCCTATCTCACCCAATATCTCCACGAGTGGATCACCACCCATAATATGGAATTAACGTCCATCAACGAGCCCTTACCCTTTTCTTTTACACCGGAAATACCCGGGGATTATCGCATTACCGCCACGGTGACCGATACCCATGGAAGAAGACATTCTTCGGGCATCACCACCTGGGTGACGGGCCGGGGCCATGTGGTATGGCAGGAACCTGCGGATTATAGGCTGACAATAATTCCGGAAAAAGACACGGTGAACCTGGGAGAAACCGCACAATATCTCATTAAAAACCCCTTTCCCGGTGCCTATGCTCTTATCACCCTGGAACGATACGGAATACTGCGGCAATGGGTACAAAACATGGAAACCGCCACAGAGGTAATTGATGTGCCGGTTTCCACGGATCTTCAACCAGGATTTTTTCTTTCTGCCACCATCCTCTCCCCCCGGGTGGCAAAACCTTTGGGGGAAAACCAGGTGGATCTGGGAAAACCCACCTTTCGTACAGGGTATGTGGAAACACAGGTTATTGATCCCGATAAAGGCATCGGGGTCACGGTGGATACGAACCAGAAGCTTTATAAACCTGGCGATACCGTGACCATTAATATCAACGCACAGATGCCAGATATCTCACAAAGTGCCCCGGTGGAATTTGCCGTTGCCGTTCTGGATGAAGCAGTGTTTGACCTCATCACTGGTGGGAAACAGCATTTTGATGTCCGCCAGGGATTTTACACATTGGATGGACTGGATGTGAACAACTACAGTCTTTTAACCAACATTGTGGGCCGTCGCAAACTTGAGGCAAAGGGTGCCAATGTCGGTGGAGACGGCGGTGGCGGCATTAACATGCGATCTTTTTTTAAATTTGTGAGCTATTGGAACCCCAGCCTCATGGCCGATGATAAAGGCCATGCCAAGGCCACATTCACCGTGCCGGACACCCTCACGGGCTGGCGTATATTTGCCATGGCTGTCACTCCGGATGACCTCATGGGGTTGGGGGACGGTCAATTCAAGGTGAACCGTCCCACAGAGGTGCGACCGGTGATGCCCAATCAGGTCACGGCCGGGGACTCCTTCCAGGCGGGGTTCAGCGTCATGAACCGCACTCCGGAGGCTCGGGATCTTGTGGTGTCCATGTCTGTAAGCCATGATGTCAACACTGAAAACAGTGGCACAAGTGATGTTAATAGCAGCCACGATAGCAGTAGGAACAACAGTGGTGGTGATGGTGATGGTAGTGGTGGTGATGGTAGCGATGGTACTGTTGATTATGCTCTCAAAGACACCAAAGCAGAGACCATTCATCTGGAACCTTATAAGCGTAAAACAGTCTACCTTCCGGTACAAACCGTTAAACCCGGTTCCCTGGAATTTAAGATAACAGCCCGGGATGATATGGATGGAGACGGCATACGCCACAGCCTTAAGGTCATCCCCAAACAAAATCACACCACCAGTGTCACCCACGGTATGGTCATGGGCAACACCCCGGCCACCATTCCCATCCAGTATCCTGAAAACATGAAACCCCGCACCGGGAACACCCGGCTGGTTCTCTCCCCCACCCTGCTTGACAATGTGGACGGAGCCTTTACCTATATGCGGGACTATGCTTACACCTGCTGGGAACAAAAACTCACCCGGGCCGTCATGGCCAGCCATTATCAGACCCTGGAAAATCATTTAAAACACCGGGTGACATGGGAGGATGCCGGAGAGGAGCCAGACAAGATGCTGAAAGAGGCTCCCTCTTTCCAGGCCCCCAACGGCGGCATGGCCTATTTTAAGCCCGAAGATAATCGGGTAAGCCCCTATCTGTCAGCATACACGGCCCTGGCATTTAACTGGCTCAAAGAACGAGGTTATCAGCCCCCCCAATCCGTGGAAACCCACCTCCAGGACTATCTTTTAACCCTTTTAAGGCAAAATATACTGCCTGATTTCTATTCCAAAGGCATGGCGGCCACGGTGCGGGCCGTTGCCCTGTCGGCCCTGGCCCGGGAGGGAAAACTCACCCTGGCAGACATCCAGCGATATGAACCCCATGTAAAACGCATGAGCCTGTTTGGCAAGGCCCAGTTCCTCATGGCGGCCACCCGGGTTGCCGGGGGAGCACCCATGGCCCATCGAACCTGGGAGATCATATTAGCCCAATCCGTGCAAAGTGCTGGAAAACTCAGATTCAATGAAACCCTGGATAAGGCCAATGAACTGGTTCTGGAATCATCAGCCCGAACCCAGGGGGCTGTTTTGTCGGCCATGATTGAATATGCCCATAAATACAACCGGCAAAAAGAGATAAAGGATCTTCCCCTCAAACTGGTGCGCACCATAACCCAGACCCGGCAAAGCTCAGGCACCTGGTACAACACCCAGGACAATATTTTCTGCACCAATGCCCTGATTGACTACGCCCGGGCCTTTGAAAATGACACACCAGATATGCGTGTTGTGGCCCATGTGGATGAAACCCTGCTGGGGAAAACCGATTTCAAGGATATCAACGCCCGGGCTGTCACCCTTGAAATGCCCATAAAAGAAGAGGATTCTGGACGCAGAGCAGACATGATCATCCAAAAAAATGGCCTTGGCACCCTTTATTACACGGCAGCCATGAGTTATGTTCCCCAGGGAAAATCACCCCATGCCATCAATGCGGGCATGGAGATCCACAAAGAGATCAGCGTGGAACGAGAGGGAAAATGGATGCTTTTAACCAATCCCCTTAAAATCCATCAGGGAGAGTTGGTGCGGGTGGATCTGTTTATATCCCTTCCGGCTGCGGGAAATTTTGTGGTGGTGGATGACCCCCTGCCCGGCGGTTTGGAGGCAGTGAACCGTGATCTGGCCACGGCATCCATGGTGGATGCCGGCAAAACAGAACTGATTCCCCAAAATGATTCCAATTCCCAGGAAGACAATACATGGCCTCCCAAGGGCTCCAGATGGAAGAATGAAGCCTTCCGGGATCGCTATTCCGTGTCCCAATGGTACTTTTACCACCGGGACATGGGCCATGACGGGGTACGGTATTATGCAGATCGTCTACCCCCGGGCCGTTATGTTCTTTCTTATACAGCCCAGGCCATTGCCCGGGGAAGCTTTGCGGCCCTGCCCGCCCAAGTGCTGGAGATGTATGATCCTGATGTGTTTGGAAAGAGCGTGGAAAAGACCCTTATTGTGGAGGAATAAGGGATCCCGCATGCTCATCACAAAAGATATGCAGCAATTCTAATTATGGATTGCCAAACGGCACCAATGGTGCGTAACTTGCTGAATTTACGTTGAGCGAAACCGTAAATTTACAGTTTGGAAAGCCATCAAGTGTCATAAGTACCCGAGCATATATTCCTCAAAATAAAATCCATAAATATCAATGGAATATGTCTGTGGAATACCGAAAAACATATGTGTGGGTACTTAATTAGAATTGCTGCAAGATATGGTAATGTGCTGAGCCAACACACCATATAGGCAGAGGGCGCATTCCCATTTTCCCGGCCCATTATATACCATTGATTTCATTACGCCACCAGCTATGGATACAAAACAAAATGTTTTAATAAATCAGAGAGTTGAATCTCCAACCGGGAAAATGGGGATGCGCCCTATGCAGAAGTGATGCCTGAAATATGAAAATTGCAACTTAATCAACAGGCTCATGGATGCAGCGCTACACGCTGTTTTTTATAAATTTTGATGGAGTCCACACTGTAAATGACAAGGGCTGCCCAGATAAAGATAAACGCCACCAACTGATCCGTGGACAGGGGTTCATGATAAAGAAAGACAGCCAGCAACAGCGTTGCGGTGGGTGAAATATACTGAATAAACCCCACAGCAGTAAGGGTAATACGATTGGCGGCAATGTTAAACAACAGTAGAGGGAGCGCGGTTAAGAAAGCCGTGCCCATGAGAAAAAGGTCAATGGTGAACCCCGTGTGGCCAAAGGATCCGATACCCTGATTTTCCAGCCACACCAGGTAGGCGATGCAGGGCAGGGTCAGCAGCAGGGTTTCAATGAATAGCCCCACAGCGGAATTGATGCCCAATATTTTCCGCAACAGGCCATAGAGACTGAAGGTGATGGCAAGGGTAAGGGCAATGACAGGGAACCGTCCATATTGAAAGGTGAGATAAAGCACCCCGGCCACGGCCAGCCCCACGGCAATACGCTGGGGTCTATTGAGCCGCTCCCGTAAAATAATCACCCCGAACACCACATTGGCAATGGGATTAATATAGTATCCCAGACTGGCCTCAATGATATGGTTGTTATTGACAGACCAGATAAAAAGAAGCCAGTTG
The DNA here is from genome assembly GCA_964433355.1 of uncultured Desulfocicer sp. Lineage (GTDB taxonomy): Bacteria > Desulfobacterota > Desulfobacteria > Desulfobacterales > Desulfobacteraceae > Desulfocicer. The sequence continues at coordinate 46,502 of CAYSSE010000003.1, read as the reverse complement.
GAGGCCACCAGAAGGGTTGTGAGACACAGAACGGCAACTTTTCGAGGTTCCCGGATCACCTGGAAAAATTCAGGCCATTTTCCCTGCATGGAAATAACAGGAACAAGAAATAAAACCGACCACACCACCCGGTGGGAGATGGTTTCAATGGCGGGAATAGCTGCCAGCACCTTCCAATAAATGGGGCACAGACCCCAGATGAGAAAGGCTGCCATTGCGCTGAGAAAACCGGACAGGGAGTTGGTGTGGGTTGGGGTGTTCAATTTTATTTATTTCCTGGGTTCTTATGGTTAAGGTGTTACAATGATTGGTGTTGTGATCAAATCTTGATGGAGGTATGAGCCGCATCTCCTATATCATATCCTGAAAAAGCTATACAATCTTAACTTGGAAAAGGCAATGCCATGTCAAGAAAAATTTACTTCATATCCGCTATCATATGCCTCCTGGGCTTTGCCCTTGTGGCCATGGCAATAAAGACCCGCATGGACATGATCCCCCTGCCCCATTCATTGCCCCGCATCACCGGCATGGTCAAAAAGCCCCGGCTTCTGGATCGCCATGGCATTCCCTTAACCACAACCTATACCGGTGCCTGGAACCTCCATGATCAAAAGGCATTACATGACATTCCCTCTTTTCTTCAGAAGGCGTTTATCTTTTCTGAAGATAGGCGATTTTATCACCATGGGGGCGTGGATTGGCTGGCCCGTTTCCATGCCCTGTTCCAGAACATAAAAGCAAGCAGAGCCGTCAGGGGTGCCAGTACCCTCACCGAACAGGTAGTGCGCCTTATCCACCCCAGATCCAGAACAATCTGGTCCCGGTGGATCGAAGGATTTGAAGCCCAGCAGATAGAAAAAACCCACACCAAGCTGGACATTTTGTGCTTTTATCTCAACCAAGTGCCCTATGCTTCCCGGCGCAGGGGCATTGCCCAGGCAGCTCGGTTTTATTTTGATCGAGATGTGGAGTCCCTGAATCTCAAAGAAAGTATGGCCCTGGCCGTTCTGGTGCGAGCACCGGATTATTATGATCTCCACCGCCATCCCGGACGCATAAACGCCCCCCTTAGTGCCCTGGCCATGGGAATGAAAAAACAGGGAACTCTGACCCCAACACAATACCAGACAATAACGACACAGCCCTTTGAGCTCAATCGTCCGGCATTGTCCGTTAAGGCTCCCCATTTTGCACGGTTTGTTTTGAACCACCTCGATCCATTTAATGGAACATCTCCGAAAAAAATTCACACCACCCTGGATGGCAGTCTCCAGCAACGGGTGCAAACCCTTCTGAATACGGCCCTGGCATCCCACCGAAACAAAAACCTTCATAATGGGGCGGCCTTGGTGGTGGATCATGGCACCGGTGAAATTTTGGCCTGGGCCGTGGGGACAGACAAAGAAAAAACCGATCCAGGAGATCACTTCTCCCAAACCCATTCGAATAGAAACAACTTCATCGCAGCAACAGTCCACTACTCGGATACGCATAAAACAAAAACCCATGGGCAGACCATCAATGCCGTCACGGCCCCGCGACAGCCCGGCTCTGCCATGAAACCTTTTGTCTATGCCCTGGCTCTGGAAAAGGGATGGACTGCCGCCACCCTGATCCAGGACAGTCCCCTATCCGCAAGGGTGGGCATGGGAATGCATGCCTATCATAATTACAGCGGACAATACTATGGGGCAGTGACCCTTCGAAATGCCCTTGGCAATTCATTGAACATCCCTGCGGTGCGCACCATTCAGTTTGTGGGGGTGGAAGCCTATCTCCATCGCCTCCGGGCCCTGGGATTCACCACCCTGAACCAGCACCCTGATTTTTACGGGGATGGCCTGGCCCTTGGCAATGGAGAAGTCTCGTTGTATGAATTGATCCAGGCATACACGGTGCTGGCCAACCAGGGACGATGGATTCCCCTGTGTACGGTTTCGGGAGCGCCCATGCAGCACAACACCCGACAAATTTTTTCAAAGGAAGTAACCTCCCTCATGGGGCACATATTGTCCGATTCCGGAGCCAGAACACTGGAATTCGGGGGGGGAGGTTTATTGAATTTCCCCGTTCAGGCCGCTGTTAAAACGGGCACCTCCAGTGATTACAGAGATGCCTGGGCCATGGGATATAATTGTAATTTTACGGTGGGGGTGTGGATGGGAAACCTGGATGGCAGTCCCACCAGGGGGATGACCGGTTCCCGGGGACCGGCCTTTGTGCTCAGAAGCATCTTTGCCCGGCTCAACCAGATGAGAGACACCCGGCCCCTTTACATGAGTCCCCGGCTTGTCCAGCGGGAAATTTCCATTAAACCAATGGAGAGTTCCCCTCATTTATCCACCCAAAAGTCTTCGCATAATCCCATGACGATATCCCCCAGGTCAGTTTCAGAAAGTATCGCCCCTTTCCTGCACAAAAAGAAATTCCAGGCACTCAACTTCAACAAATCTGTGAAGACAGAATGGTTCATCCCCGGCACAGAACCTGTGCAAGCCATGACAACCGCCATGGGTGATATCAGAAAACCCAAAAAATCCCACCAAGCCCACACAAAACCATTCAAATTTATTCAACCATTGAATGGCATGTTCCTGGCCATGGACCCCCGAATCCCTGACGACCATGAGGTAATGGCATGCCAGGTAGCAGGGGTAGCCCCAGGTGATACCCTTGCCTGGTATCTGGACGGTCAGCCACTTACCGTGACCGGTTCTCAATTTAATTGGCAGATTCACCCGGGCAGCCACGTCCTTGAAGTGGCAGTGATCCGTCCTGAAAAGCATGGGGTAGAACCCCAAAACAAGGAAAGATTAAAAGATCGTGTTCGATTCCTTGTTAAATAATCTCGGAGATATTTCTTAATTTCAAATATCGCATTACAGCTCTTGGCTCCATTTTTCCTCAAAAATTTCAAATTAAGTGTTCTAAAAATTGTTTAAAAAAGTTTCATTTTTAGTTGTGGCTGGTGGTTACAGCCATGTATGTTATATTAAAGGCGGTAGCAAAAATCAAGGATTCACCCACAAAGGAGCAAATATGAAAAAAACAGATAAACGCTACAGGGCCTACCTGGATATCCTGAAAGAAGAGCTGCTTCCGGCCATGGGCTGCACAGAACCCATTGCCATTGCCTATGCTGCCGCAAAGGCCAGAGAAACCCTGGGAACCATTCCCCATCGGGTGGTCATTGAAGCCTCTGAGAATATCATAAAAAATGTCAAAAGTGTCGTGGTGCCCAATACGGGGAATCTCAAAGGAATAGCAGCATCGGCCGTTGCTGGCATTGTTGCCGGAAATGCGGATAAGGGCCTGGAGGTAATTTCATCTGTGGATGACCAGGAGCGAAAAGAGATGAAACGCTTTTTGGAATCCGAAGAAATTCTTGTCTCTAAAAGTAAAAGCGGTTTAATATTTGATCTGATGGTGACAGTGTCATCCGGAAAGTCAGAAGCCTCTGTGCGGATTTCCCATTTTCATACCAATATTGTGGAGATCAAAAAAGACGGAAAAATTATTTTCCAGAATCAACCCTGTGATGAAGTTGAAAGTTCGAATCTCACCAACCGCTCCTTCATGAATGTGGCGGATATCGTGGATTTCACTAAATCTGTGGAAATATCAGAGATCAGGGAATTGATCCAACGGCAAATTGACTACAACACCCGAATCGCCCAGGAAGGGCTCAAGGGCAAATGGGGGGCCAATATCGGGGCTATCATTCTTGAAACATGGGGAGATGACATCAAGGTTCGGGCCAAAGCTATGGCTGCGGCCGCATCGGATGCCAGGATGGGCGGATGCGAACTTCCGGTGATCATTGTGTCTGGCTCCGGAAATCAGGGGATCACCGCCTCGGTTCCAGTGATTGAGTATGCCGCAGAATTAAAGGTGGATGAAGACACATTGTTCAGAGCACTGGTGCTGTCCAATCTGGTTACCATTCATCAAAAAACAGGCATTGGCAGGTTATCTGCATATTGTGGTGCCGTCAGTGCCGGGGTGGGTGCCGGTGCCGGAATCGCCTGGCTCCACGGCGGTGGGTTTAAAGAAGTAGCCCACACCATGGTTAATGCCCTGGCCATTGTATCAGGTATAATCTGCGATGGGGCCAAACCGTCTTGTGCTGCCAAAATCGCATCCGCCGTGGAAGCGGGTATCCTTGGATTTTACATGTATAAAAACGGCAAGCAGTTTTACGGCGGGGATGGCATTGTCACCAAAGGCGTGGAAAATACCATTGCCAATATCGGCAGGTTGGGACGGGATGGCATGCGGGAAACAGACAAAGAAATAATCAGGATCATGCTGGGGGAGTAAAATATTTTAGGAGCTTTTCAGAGAAAATAACTGTAAATTACGGCATCCTTCATATAAAAACTCAAAAGTACTTTACAGTCTTTTGGGAAAAGCCCCTGAAAATGGGGAATGGTCAAAGAAAGTGTAAAGTATTTTATGAAGGATGTCTCAATTACTATTATTCCTCTTTGGAAAAATTAGGAAGTAAAACAAAAACAGGAGGGTGCTTAAGATGCGGTATAGGGATCTATTTGTAGCGATACTTGTGGTTGTAGCAATCTTTACAGCTAACAATGTGGATGCGCTTGAATTTTCAGACACATTTTTTTTTGGTGATAGTTTAACTGACAGTGGTGCTTTTGTCGGTAATGCAGATGCTGGAGATGGCGAAACTTTCAGCATTGACCCTGGACTGATATGGTCCGAAGTTCTGGCCAACTCATTTGGTCTCAGTGCAATTGCCAATAACCCAAACAATCTTCTGAATACCAGCGTTTCAGGCACAAACTATGCACAGGGTGGCGCACAGGTGACCTCACCAATTGGAATTGGTCAGTCGGCATCATCACAAACGGCATTGCCATTGTCCACACAGTTGGCAAATTATTTCATCTCTAATCCAACAGCCGATTCAAATGCTTTATATACTGTGTGGGGAGGGGCTAATGACATATTCTTTAATGCAGAGATGATTGCTGGTGGATTACCAATTGCAACAGCAATGACAAATTTAAACACAAGTGCCAATGATTTATCCGGTTTGGTTACACAATTAGCCAATGCAGGGGCAAACTACATTCTTGTTCCCAACTTACCAGATCTTGGTCCTACTCCATCTTCAATAATTAACACTATAAATACGGCCGGAGCGGGAAATCCTGGATTAAATGCAGCTTTAGGTGCTGCAATAACAATATTAGCCACACCTGCCAACTCGCCTGCTGACCAGTCTGCGGTACAACTACAGGCATTGGCTGCTGCCGAGGTAGCTCTAAGTTTTCCAGCCGGTACATTAACGCCGACGTTTGCAACTTTCGCTGGATTATCCACATCGTTGACTGATAGTTATAATGCATCATTGGCAGCAGCTCTTTTAACTAATAATGCCAATATTATTGGTTTGGATATGCATACGCTTTTTGCAGAAATAATGGCTGATCCGGCAGAATTTGGCGTACTTAATGTTACTGGTTTAGCGAGTTTCAGTTCTTTGCAGGCTACGGTTACTAATGCTTCAAACATACTGGATGCTGATGTTACGCCTTATCTGTTCGCCGACAGCGTACATCCGTCAACCGCAGGCCATCAAATTATCGCACAATATGCGTTATCAGTATTAGAAGCTCCTGCCTTGATTTCATCTTTGGCTGAAATTCCATTCGGTATTGTAAATATTCATCAGGATAATGTTTTAAAAAAATCCCGGCAAGTTTTCAAAAATGCCGCCGACAGCAAGTGGAATTTCTTTGCAGATTTTGGTCATACCTGGCAGGAACTTGATGCCACCGGTCAAACCATGGAAAGTGATTCAGATGATAACTATTTGATGCTTGGTTTATCAAAGAAATTTAATGATAGATGGCTGTTAGGGTTAGCAGTGCAACAGACTAAAAGTACTGTGGACTTTGCCGATGACCGTGGTGGATTTGAGCTTGATGATACTCGACTTTCCTTATTTGCCGATTACAAAAATGATCGGTGGTTTGCCCAGGCAATTGCCACGGTATCTTTAATAGCCGATTACAATGATATCGAGCGTAAAATAGCTTTAGGAACCGGGCAGCGACTTGAGCAGGGAGAAACAGACGGGGATAGCTTTGCTATTAAATTACCAGTAGGCTATGATATCGTAAATAAAAAAGACCTGCATGCAGGACCGTTTGGCAGTATTAATTATCAGTCGATTAATGTTGATGGTTACTCTGAAGATGGTTCTCGCTCCACCGCTATGGAATTTGATGATCAGGATAAGGATTCTCTTCTGGTTGAAGCGGGTGTTTTTGTTGATGCCACACTCGCAGATAAATTTGGGCTACAAGCCAGCTTATCACGTGAGCAAGAGATGAAAGATGATGATAGAAGCATTAGTAGTGGCTTAAAAACCTTATCTGGGAATTCATTTGAGTATGATAATATTGGTGTTGATGAAGGTGCCTGGAAGGCAGACTTGGCAGCAAGCATACAGCTAAGTAATAGAACATCATTGGGTTTTGCTTATCAATGGAGAAAAGGTGATGATTTAGCTTTTACCCAATCAGTTAACGCAATTTTAGAAATGAATTTTTAAGAAAAAATAAGAAAAATAAGGGGACAGACCACGTTTTTTTAAATAATAATAGGGGGACAGACCACGTTTTTTGAACTTAGCGGACTTTTTACAACCCACAAACCGTTGATTTAACAGTTCATAAAATGGAAATTTCTATACTATAAATTTTAAAAAATCGGTCTTGAAATGGGGTTCACTATAGACCCCATTGGCCCCCCAGTTTATGATGACTGGCCGATATTATGACCAACTCCAAATCTGAATTGCCCAGCCAATTTGGTGGGGCGCATTCCCATTTTCCTGGCCCACCATATAACTCATTGATTTTATTAAGTCAGTATCCATTGATACAAAATAAAATACTTTGATAAATCAGAGAGTTGAATCTCCAACCGGGAAAATGGGAATGCGCCCCATTTGGTGTTGCTTATTAACAGGTCTGCAAACGGTAAAATTTATGGTGGATTTGTCGTCACAACACCGCACCACAAAATTTACAGTGGCGGGCATCAACATCGTGACCTTCAGCGCTGCACTCCGGGCAGGATTGGGTGGACACTTTACGGCTAAAAGCCTGCGACAGTTCCACGCTCACAATACCAGTCGGCACGGCGATGATGGCGTAGCCGAGAATCATCACCATTGATGCCAGCGTCTGACCAAGGATAGTTTTGGGAAAAATGTCACCATATCCCACCGTGGTCAGGGTGACAATTGCCCAGTAGATGCTGCGCGGAATACTGCTGAAACCATTGACCCCGCCTTCAATGACATACATCAGTGAGCCGAAGATGACCACCAGGGTCAGTACTGTGTAGATAAAAACGGCAATCTTGCGGCCACTTGCCCGTAACGCTTTCATGAGCCGCCGCGCCTCCCCGAGATAGGGAACCAACTTCAGTATACGGAAAATGCGAAGGATACGAAGAATGCGTATAACCAAGAGGTACTGGCTTCCCGGCAGGAACAGGCTAAGGTAGGTCGGGATGATCGCCAGTAAATCGACCACCCCATAAAAACTGACGGCATATTTGAGCGGTCGTCCGACACACATAAGTCGCAAAATGTATTCGATGGTGAAGATGAGCGTAAAAAGCCACTCGATGGCATAGAGAAGAGTATCGTAATGTAACCGCACGGTACTGATACTGTCAAGCATGACCACGGCAACGCTCGCCAGGATGCTGACGATCAGTAGTACATCAAACCCCTTCCCCGCCGGGGTGTCGGCCTCGAAGATCACCTCATGCAAAATTGTCCGCCAGTGAGCCCGCAGCGGAACCCCCTCACGACACACATCCTTCAAGTATTTCATGATTTTACTCCTGTATATGTTGGGCGGAATCAAGGAATCCAACGGTGCGTTGGGAATTAATAACTTGATAGTATAGGAATTTCCATTTTATGAATTGTTAAATCAGCGGGTTGTAAAAAGTCCGCCCAAAGGGCGCTAAGTTCAAACATATGCGGTTTTACCTCAGCATACTGCCTGTTAAAATGAAGCATAATATCTACCTCAAAAGTCCTAAGGGAGTTCATGACAAATAACCTACCCATCTTCACTTAAAATATGCTGTAAATACTGAGCATTAAATTTGAAAGCGGGTAGTTTTATTATGCTGAAGTCCCTAAGTTCTCATAACACACTCTCCACTTGGTGCTATGATATAAAAAGACACACACAAGGTGATATTTTACCTGTAAATAGGATAAATCCCGGCCCAATCTGGGAGGCCACCTTTTTATTTTTAAATTTGTGCAGAAAGTGGGACACACCTAATTTCCTTGACCAATTCAGGTAAGTACCCGGGCATATATTCCTCAAAATAAAACCCATAAATATCAATGATATATGGCTGTGGAATACCGAAAAACATATGTGTGGGTACTTAGCATCTCTATTTCACTCTTCAGTTGATATGGTAAATGAATATGCTGGATGAAACAACAAGTATATTATTCAGTAGTGTCCGGTTAGGTTCTTGCATATTCATTATTTTTATATAATATAATGCCTTATGGGCAGCGTTTTTGAATATTTGGCAAACATGTTGTCAATTGATTGAAGCAAATTGGGACAATATTTAAAGCTAATGATCTCAAAAAGTCATCATGCAAAAATCTAACCGGACAGCACTGTATATTATTAAAAGTCCAGTGGTTTCTTTTACTTCTTTATGGTTGCTTTTGAGCTTTCTATTGGCATAGTCTTACTCAGCAATGATTGTTATTGACAATGGTAAACCATAACTATACTAATTGTATTGTTTTTATTTAAAATTGGCCATATTTTGCCAATTTTTTACAACCAATTACAAAGTCATGGGGAAAAGTTTGAAAAAAATCAATTTAACAATTAATGGACAAGCAAAGCAGGTAGTTGCCGATGAAAACATGGTTCTGCTGGATCTGCTGCGGGATCATCTACATCTGACAGGGGCCAAACAGTCCTGTGATCGAAAAGGACAATGCGGGGCCTGCACGGTCATCGTTAATAAAAAAGCGGTATTATCCTGCCTCACAAAGGTTCAAAAACTTGAGGGTGCCACGGTGATCTCCGTTGAGGGTCTTGGCACACCGGCCAATCCTCACCTGATCCAGGAAGCCTTTGCCCTGGCCGGTGCCATCCAATGTGGTTTTTGTACCCCGGGCATGGTCATGGCCAGCAAGGCGCTTCTGGACGTCAACCTTAATCCCACTGTTGAAGAGATCAAGCATGCGCTTCGCCGGAATATCTGCCGCTGTACAGGCTACGCAAAGATTATTGAAGCTGTTCAACTGGCCGCCAGGTTTTTGAGAAAAGAATTAACCCCCGACCAGATCCGACCCAAACCCACCGATGCCAAAATGGGCGTTTCCCACGTTAGACCTTCAGCCCTCTTAAAAGCCTGCGGTACTGCCCAGTTTGCGGCAGATATCACCATGCCCGGTGCCCTGGAAATCGCCGTGGTGAGAAGTCCCCATTTCCATGCTGAAATTAAACATATTGATTTTTCCCATGCCGAAAAAATGCCTGGATTTATTGGAAGCCTGACAGCCGCAGACATCAAAGGTACCAATAGATTAAAATACATAGTGGGCGATCGACCGGTGATCTGTGAAGACCGGGTACGCACCCTGGGTGATGCCGTTGCCGTGGTGGTGGCAGAGACCAGGGAACAGGCCCTGGCAGCCGTGGATGCCGTAAAGGTGGATTATGCGCTGTTGCCGGAAATACGAACCACTGATGCGGCCCTGGCTCCCGATGCCATGCAGATTCACCCCGACCGTCCCAACCTGTGTTTCAGCCAGCCCATGATCAAGGGGGATGCGGCCCGGGGATTTGCCGATGCCACTGCCATTGTTGAAGAACGATTTTCCACCCAGATCAATCACCAGGCCCCCATGGAGCCAGAAAACAGCGTGGCTTACATGGAAGGCAAAGGCAAAGACGCCACTTTGGTGGTCATGGGCCGGGGCATTAATATCCACCTGCACATGTCCATGCTCCAGGAGGCTTTGGGGTTTGAGAACATCCGTTATGAAGAACCCTTTTCCGGAGGACAGTTCGGCATTAAACTTGAGATATTCACCGAAGGCATTGCCGCTGCCGCAGCCTTAAAGTTCAATCGACCGGTGCGGTATACCCCAAGCATTGCAGAATCCATGCTCATTACTTCAAAACGCCATCCCTTTGACATGAAAATCAAAATGGGAGCCGATGCCAAGGGTAAGGTCACGGCCCTTGAAATGGATATTACCGTGGATAACGGGGCCTATCATTCCATTGGCAACGTCATCATCAACCGAGCACTTCACATGCTTTCAAGTTCTTATTATATTCCCAACATCAACGTCTCTTCTAAATTGATCTACAGCAACAATCCTTGGGGAAGCGCTGCAAGGGGAGCCGGTCCCCCACAGGCCCATTATGCCCTGGAATGTACCATGAACCTTCTGGCGCAAAAACTTGGCATGGATCCCCTGGCATTCAGAAAGTTAAACAGCCTGGCACCGGGATTGACCAAAGCCACAGGACACCCCGTGGATCAATGGCCCTTCCCCGAGTTGTGCGACGCCATTAAGCCCAATTATGACCGGGCAGTGGCCGATGCGGCGGCACATGATAATAAGGGCACTCTTAAACGGGGGGTTGGGCTGGGCGCTGCTGCCTTTGGTATTGGATTTCCCGGAGATAAATCCATCTCCGCCGTGGAGTTGGAGGCCGACAATGGTGTAACAGTCTATGCCGCAGCGGCTGATCCCGGTGAAGGCAATGATTCCATGCTCACCCAGTTGGCGGCCCAGGTGCTGGAGTTGCCCCTTGATAGGGTTCGGGCCGTGACCCGTAGTACGGCAAAAACCGCAGCGGCAGGCCCGGCATCGGGTAGCCGGGTGACCTTGATGATCGGTGGTGCCACCGTGGCAGCCCTGGAGCAGTTAAAACAGGCCATGGATACAGTGGGCGCTAAAACTTTTGAGGCATTTAAAGCGGTGGATGTTCCCACACGCTATGTGGGTACCCGCTCCGCCTTTGAAACAGCTGCCCTTGATCCTGTCACAGGTCAGGGTCCCTCATCGGAAACCGATGTTCATGCCGTCCAACTGGCCGAGGTGGAAGTCAACACAGACACCGGTGAAGTCCGGGTGGTGAAGATGACCACTGCGGTTGATGCAGGCGTGGTGATCAATCCAAACAATCTGACGGGACAACTGGAAGGCGGCATGGACATGGGTGTGGGGTATGCCCTCCGGGAAGAGTTCATCGCCGGAGAAACCACGGACTGGCGCACCTTTAAGTTCCCCACCATGAAAACCTCATTTGATATGGATACGGTGATCCAGGAGACCCCCAGAACCCGGGGAACACTGGGAGCAACAGGGGTGGGAGAGATGGCCATGGTGTCAACGGCACCGGCGGTTATCAATGCCATTAAAGATGCCTGTGGTGTACTGATAACCGATCTGCCGGCCACACCGGATAAAGTGGTGGCTGCGTTAAAAGCGGCAGACAAGGTCTAAATGACTGAACCTCGCTTATTTTACAGTCCAACACTGAACATGACAGCATGTTCCTATTTGAATTTTTGTTAAATTAAAAGCAGATCCATTGCCCATTCCGGTAGGGGATCTGTTTTTGCTTCATAATTTCCGGACTTCATAACAATGATTTGTTGAAATGGATTGGCTTTAGAAGAATTATCTAAGATTCTGGCTTCATCGACTATAGAGAATGCTGTTTTTATAAGTTGCATAGTCCTGGGGATCCGAGAATGAATTTTTTCGATTGGAACGCTATGCCCTCCCTCTGAGATACGTTGTTTGACTCTTGCCTCATTCAGACTTGAATCAAACAAATGAATATATACAAGGATGATCGTATAGCCATTCGCCTTTGCCTGAGCAAGAAAATCAATTTTTGATTCATGAGAAAAGACTGTTTCAAAACAAAAAGACACTCCTTGGGATATCAAGTCTTCTCTGATTTTAGCAGCCAAGGTTGCCGCATGATAGCTTACACCTTCCGTATTTTGAGAATCTAAGTCTTTGGCTATCAGATCAGCATTCACAAATTTGATTCCGTATTTAGCAAGATACAGGTTGTAAAATGTAGATTTACCTGCACCATTTCCGCCGGTCAACACCCATAGCTGTTTGGAATTCAACATTAGAGCGCCTTAAACTCACCGTGTTCAAACGAACCGGTCTGCCTTTTTCCAGTGGTAGAATTCACTCGATCAAGATAACCAGGTTGCTCAACACTTGCCTCATAGTATATTTTGGCAGTCGTTACATTGTTGCCAATCAGTCCTTCAGCCCGTTCCCGTTCGAGATCATTAAAGATAGCATCTGAATCAACAGGAACCGATTGAACCGATGAAGAGATCTCTAATTTAATCGTTTTTATGCCTTGTGATACGGCAAAAGCATCTTCAATATTCAATTTAGATGAAATGGCTTTGCCTAATTTTGCCCAGTACTCAAGTTGTTTAGTTTTTGATCTATTCTGAACCCTGGCTTCGCGTTCCGCTTGAAACGCCAAGTCCTGATCAATTCTTAAAGATACAGTGGCCATCATAATCTCCTATTGTTGACGCAATTAGCATCTTTATGATGCATTTTACCACAATTATAATTAGCGTCTCCGGTTATGTCAATAAAATTTATGTGAAGTAGCATGAAGGGGGCAGGCAGTTGAATTGGTTTAGCTTTTTACAAACACCAACATCTGCGGTTTATCCGTCAGTATTTTTTTGTTTAAAGTTGATATCTTTCATTTTTTTAAGAAGCGCCAATATCATCGCCCCATTTGGCGTTGCCTATGCAATTATAAGCCATGCTTGGTTATGCCTTATTTATTTAACATTTTTTTAGCTACTATATTTCTTTTGTATCATTTCAAATGTTATCAGCCATTGATTAAAAAGCGGGCATTTTTCTCTCATTTTTTCAATCCCAATCTCCTGCGCAATTGTTATCCCAGTTGTTATTTTGCGAAATTTACTATCTTTTGACCATGCATCAAGCCGTTTTGATGGTGCAGTTTCAGGACTGTTGTTAATCGCTTCAGGTTCTCCAAAATCTGTCAGGACATCGTCTACGCGAGATGTACTAACCCCTATGCAGGACGAAAGTATTTCTGCATCACTAAACAGGAGTGCTTCAAATTCGTAGACTGCAATAAAAGGAATAAAGCGTTCATCTGCTCGTTGATCACCAAACAGGTTGACTACTTTTGCCTTCGTTGCCCCATTGATTGTCTCTGCGATCTCTTTTGGCGTTGCTCCCTTACGAACATCATTTATTCCAGGCCAGTCTGATTTTATCCCATAATAATCAACAAACAAGGTCACATAGGTATTTGGCCTTTGTTTTAAATGATTTCCAAAATCTTCTTTGGCTCTTACGAACTTAACATCTCCGCCCTTTTGACCCGGTTTTGAAATCTGTGTGGCATGCATGAAAATATTGTTCCGTGCAAGATATGGACTCACAAGTTTTTTGATAAAAACCTCTTCGGTTTTCCCTTCAACTATAACCATCACCTCGATGCAACTACTCATAGACCGGCCCTCCGACAATTACATTCTTTGTCCAGAGTTCACCTATAGAATAGTTTTTCAACCATTCCGAGAAGTCTTCTTCCTTCAGCCGCTTGAATGTTGACGACCCATCTTCGCGGTTGACAACAATAATATCTTGAATGGCAAACTGATCCACAAGGGCCGGGGATTGAGTTGCCACAATAACCTGCGTCCTTTTAGAAGCGACCTGAATCAATTCAGCCAGAATGGAAATTGCTTCAGGATGAAGTCCAAGCTCCGGCTCATCGATGATAATTGTTGATGGCGGATATGGTTGCAGTAGCGCTGTAGCAAGACAGATAAATCTAATAGAACCGTCGGAAAGATGATACGGTTGCATTGGAAAGTCAGAACCTTTTTGCGTCCAGCTAAGCTTTGTCTTTTCAGCTTCACCCAGTTTTTGTACATCAAGTCGAAAGTCTTCAAAGAAAGGAGTCACAAAACGAATTGCATCGACTATATCAGTGTAGTTTTTGTTATAAGATTCGTTGCTTTTGAGATTCAACAAAAACGGAGCAATGTTTGCGGCATCTCCCCTTAAAGTATGATGATCTTCAATAATTTCTGACCGTCGCATAGGGGCCAATGAACTGGTATCGTGGAAATGGTAAACCATCCAGTCGGAAATTGATTGATAGACAAAATGACCGACACCATTCCAATCTCCATTCATCGATTTCTCATTGCGTTCATCATATAACCGACTTTCTTCAGAAGGGCCTCCATAAGTCCGCCAGCTAGTCGTTACATATTTACGTTCCTCACTGATTAAAAACCTTTCATCTGCCGTTGGGGTTAGTTCAAACCGGTAATGGTTAGAGCCTTTTGAATAAGAACTGAAAGATTCAAATTCAAATGCTATGTCAATTTCCGGGGTTATTTTTGGGCCATTAAAAAGAAAATTATCTGAACCACCCTGTTCAAGAATAAACTTTGTAAAGTTCTTCCGGGTCATTGCCATCAGCATTCGAAAAACCTGAACAAAATTACTTTTCCCGGCTCCATTGGCACCAATAACAATATTTAGATTACCCAGCTCCAAATCGTTCAACTCTCTAATGGACTTGAAACCTTTGATGCTGATTTTATTTAAAGCGCCTTTCATTATTTTTGCCTCTCATATTTTTTTATGGAACTCTTCCTCAATAAGCTATATTTTCCATTTAATAATTATGTGTGATGATTCTGTAGATTGTTGTGAGGTGTTCAATATAACTGCCACAGGCAGACCGTATTCTGGCCTCGGCCTACCCACAAAGAAGCATGAAAGAATGTTAGACGTATCTACTCTTTCATATAAAATTATTTAAAAATCAAAGTCACGGAATTAAATTCCCATTGATCGTTTCCATATTCACAGTATTTTAAAAGATCATGCTTATATCCCGCTGTGTTTGAAGTGAACTGAATTTATTTTTTCCACATTTTTCAGAAGACAATCCAAGGCGTTTTTAAAACCCCTCAACTGTTTAAAGCCAGCAGGCCCGTTACCATCATGTGCCAGACGTCCTGTAACATTGAAATCTACGGTTTATCCGTCAGCATTTCACTTGTTGAAATTAAGTATGGTGTCCCCCGATCCGCGTTTTTTGATCACAAATGTCCTTTAAATGATACCTGATGATACATAACGATAAGACACCAACATCTACTCGGGTGCAATTCAATAATTTAGATTGTTTCAAAATAGTACTCCCGAAACCATTAATGTATAATTTATGCAAATATAACTTATTGATTTTATTGATGGTATATTTTTCAAAAATTATTTTTATCATACAATTCTTCAAAATTTAAATTAGAGATTGCACCCCATCTACTCTTAAGCATTACGGTGGTGCAAATAGTAGATATTGATTTCGATTATTGTGTAGTTGAGCATCACAAGATGAATTTCAAATTTTTGAGAATGGTCTTCAAGATACCTATCCCAATTAATTTTGCCATCAATAAAAATTATGCCATCTGATGCTTCTCTTATTTTATGGACTACGGTTACTTCCCATTCCGTAGTCATCATTTATTGTCCCGTTGATAGTATTTATTTTTTTTGGCAACGTTAAGTTAAGCGGCTTCCACACCGCAAAAAAATGCTGCAATGTCCGGCTTCAACTTATTTGTTGGATGAACCTGATTTGTCGGGTGAGTCAGGTGCGATAAATTCCCTTGGGTAAAAGTACAGTTTGTCTCCATCTCCGCCCAAAGGGCTTCGTCCAACTTTTAATTCAGCGACTATGTTCCCTGTAATGGTTTGTTAATAGGCGTTGGCGATGGGGGAGGTAAAAAAGCACCTTACTGATAGTTTTGAATTGGGGATTGGCATCTTCTGAAAGAGACTTGTACAGACTGGCTCTGGTGACACCTGTTTTTTTTGCAACCTCGGTCATTCCCATGGCTCTGGCAGATGTGTTAAGGGCGTGTATAAACTCTTCCGGGGTTCCTTCTGCGGCATCTTGAAGAAAAATTTTAATATCCTCCGGGGTTTCCAAATATTCGGCTACATCAAATGATCGTGTTTTAAGGGGCATGATTTAATCCTCCAACTGTTTCAAAAGTTCTTTTGCCTTAACAATATCTTTCTTCTGGGTAGATTTATTCCAAGCGTTTGCGGTGAGTGTTCTTTTTTATCCCGTATAGTGGCCCATCTTATGATCAACCCCGAATAATGTTAACGCGGTGCTGACCGGCACCGTGGGCCTCACAAGCAAACGCAGTTTGGTTGTGAGGCCCACGGTGACTCCGTCCAGCTCCTTGTTCATGAGCGGAGCGGCGTGAACGCTGAACATCTGCGGCTTGTCCGATAGCATATTCCTTGTTGAATTTTTGCTATATTGGAAGCAGATCCATTGCCCAGTCAGGTAGGGGATCTGCTTTTGATTCATAATTTTCGGACTTCATAACAATGATTTGTTGAAATGGATTGGCTTTAGAAGAATTATCTAAGATTCTGGCTTCATCGACTATAGAGAATGCTGTTTTTATAAGTTGCATAGTCCTGGGGATCCGAGAATGAATTTTTTCGATTGGAACGCTATGCCCTCCCTCTGAGATACGTTGTTTGACTCTTGCCTCATTCAGACTTGAATCAAACAAATGAATATATACAAGGATGATCGTATAGCCATTCGCCTTTGCCTGAGCAAGAAAATCAATTTTTGATTCATGAGAAAAGACTGTTTCAAAACAAAAAGACACTCCTTGGGATATCAAGTCTTCTCTGATTTTAGCAGCCAAGGTTGCCGCATGATAGCTTACACCTTCCGTATTTTGAGAATCTAAGTCTTTGGCTATCAGATCAGCATTCACAAATTTGATTCCGTATTTAGCAAGATACAGGTTGTAAAATGTAGATTTACCTGCACCATTTCCGCCGGTCAACACCCATAGCTGTTTGGAATTCAACATTAGAGCGCCTTAAACTCACCGTGTTCAAACGAACCGGTCTGCCTTTTTCCAGTGGTAGAATTCACTCGATCAAGATAACCAGGTTGCTCAACACTTGCCTCATAGTATATTTTGGCAGTCGTTACATTGTTGCCAATCAGTCCTTCAGCCCGTTCCCGTTCGAGATCATTAAAGATAGCATCTGAATCAACAGGAACCGATTGAACCGATGAAGAGATCTCTAATTTAATCGTTTTTATGCCTTGTGATACGGCAAAAGCATCTTCAATATTCAATTTAGATGAAATGGCTTTGCCTAATTTTGCCCAGTACTCAAGTTGTTTTGTTTTTGATCTATTCTGAACCCTGGCTTCGCGTTCCGCTTGAAACGCCAAGTCTTGGTCAATTCTTAAGGATACCGTGGCCATCATAACCTCCTTCTTTTGACGCAATTAGCATCTTTATGATGCATTTTACTACAATTATAATTAGAATTTCCGGTTATGTCAATAAAATTTATGTGAAGTGCCATGAAGGGTCAGGCAGTTGAATTGGTTTACTTTTTTATAACGCGGTGCTGACCGGCACCGCGTTCAACGACCCAAATAACCGGCTTGTCCGGTTCACTTGGTTGGTTGGAATGTCCCCGACCTCATGCCCTGAACTTTTCTATTCATTATCCCTATCTTTCGGTTCCAACTGCTTGATCATCCGGTCAAAGTCACTTTCAAATAGGCGATCCTGAATGATGCGGTATTTCTCAAATTCACTCTCAGCATGGGCTTTGGCAATTTCTGCTGTGACTTTTCCTGCGTCCCGCAGGATTTTCCGGTCTGTCGCTTCGATGAACCGGTTGAGGCGTTTCTCCCAGTCCTGCATCGTCATTGGGATTTGCCGCAATGCCATATCTTCCGCAACATCCAAATAGGCAGAAACCAAGCGCTGCAATTGCGCCATTTCATTTTCGGTCAGATAGTTTTTGGCCACGCTGACATCGAACTTTTGAATTTTACCTTTTGGAGCGTCTTTCCAGGTGGTCAGCCCCATATTGTCTTTTTTGTGATCCGCACGGTCCACAATCACTTCCGCAGCCGTCTGGCCGTGGATTGCCCAGTGCAGCTTATTTTGTACTGCCGCAAAAAAACGCTTCGTGGCTTTAGCTCTTAGATCATAATCAATGGACGTCGAATAGATATCGGTAATTTTCTGGTAGAACTTACGCTCACTCAGACGAATTTCCCGGATACGATGCAGTTGCTCTTCAAAATATTGTTTGCCAAGGACAGACCCGTCATTTTTCAGTCGTTCATCATCCATTGTATAGCCTTTGATGGTGAACTCCTGAATAATTTTTGTCGCCCATTTGCGGAACTGTACAGCACGTTCTGAGTTGACCTTGTAGCCGACAGCGATGACAGCCGAAAGATTGTAGTGCTTGGTATTGTAATTTTTACCGTCTGCGGCAGTTATTCGAAAATTTCGAATAACTGAATCCTCTTCCAATTCACTATCGGCAAACACCTTCTTCAGGTGATAGTTAATAGTATGCGTCTCGACATCATAGAGAACGCCCATCATTTTTTGGGTCAGCCAGATGTTTTCATCCGCATAAACTGCCTCAACGCCGCCCTTACCACTTGCTGCGATAAATGTCAGGTACTCAGCAGCCGAGGATCGGACAATGGATGTCTCTTTTTTCCCGGTCTTAGATAATATTTTGTTTTTATCCTTCTTCATTTTGTCAATCCTCGGCTTTGATATCAACTTTTTAAAATCCGCAATAGTTATGTTATCAAATGGAGTTTTGTACAGTTCATTAACCTGCCACAATCCACTTTTAATAATTTTCTTTTTTGGAGATGAACGACCTAACCAAGTCATTGATGATTTGCAATCCTCACACAAAGAAATTATGGAAATCACCTTCGATTCAATCTTTAACCGATCTTCTTTCCAATCTACTTCAAAAGTACAAAACGAAAAAATACTTTGGATATACTCACTGACCTGAGCTTCAATCAATTTTTGATAATCGGCGTCAATTAGTGAGGAATATTTTTCTTTGGCTTTTTTTGTTGTGAGATCAATATCCCAGAATTTAAGAAACGGATCATTTATTTTATTTAAAAACGCACGCCCAATGTTTTTCCGAAATATACTTCGGTCTTTATTTTCATTCATAAAGTGCTGTTTCAATCTGGAACGTAGTTGATTCACATCTGTATGAGTACCAACCCGAACAATTCTATCTCCTTGATGACCCTTCTCCCCCTTTTGAAACAAAATATAAATACCGTTGGATGGAATTTTTGCTTCTTCGAATGGAAAGTAGTGCCTTTCAAGTGAGTGGGCCAAACTATGAACAGCTTCACATGTAAAACTCATGTAGTAAGTTCCTTAAGTTTTTGAAGTTGTTTACCAATACCTAACCCTTTAAGAGGGATTTGTGTATTTTTAATATGCGGCAAAAAGTATTTTCGATATTTGTCACCAGCTAAAAATATAAATTCTGTTTCGTCAAAGGAAGCGACCTTAACAAGTTGCAGAAGAGCACTATGCGCCCACTCTTTTATTTCATATGCGGGCATAGTATTGAGCTTTTGCTCATACTGTTCAATTTCCTGTTCCATATCTAAAAGCCCGTATTTTGCTGAAAGAATATAGATAGCATCAGGTTGCAAACTCTTGGCGTATTTGAGATTAAATTTAAAAAGCGTACTAATGTAAAGATCTTTTGCCTTTGCTCGATACTGTAGTTTTTTGCTTACGCATGAAATAAGGACTATTTTCTTATTCATGTTTTTATACCTTCCATAATGTTTAGCTCACTATCTCGCCTACGTGCAGCGGCTTGTTAATAGGCGTGAGGAAAGTGGGAAGGACTATCATCCTTACTGCCGCTGAAGCTTTAGCGGTAGCATATAATCGGGCGATTGTCCACCCCGCGCCCGGCGTCCTGGTTAACATGAAAATCTGCGGTTTACCCGTCAGGATTTTCGTTGTTGGAATTTTTTACAGACTAAAAGTCAACGACAGACCTGACCCTCTTTCTTTTTCTTTTTTGATTTTCGAGTCCCGGAATTCCGTATAATTACAAGCAGCATTTTTTAAATTTTTTCCCACTGCCGCACGGGCATGGATCGTTTTTGCCGATTCTCAAGTTTTTTATGGGCTGAACAGGTGAAAAGTTTTTTTGTCTACAGTTTAGATAGATGGCTTTCAGTTTTTTATGCCTGATGAGTAATTGCTTGTAAAAATCGGTGTTTTGCTTCTCTATATCAGATCGGATTGCTCCCAAACCTATTGAAGAAGAAGGCCCTTCAGCTATTCCCCAACGTTTTTTGGCATATTTTAATGTCAGGGAACACAATTCTTCTGCTTCCCCATTCGTTTTTTTGACAGATACAATATCCAGATTAGTATCCGTGCATGAGCATTTAGGCAGCAGGCAATACTGGTCAAAAATCAAATAATCCTCACCATTGATATTGACTTGCATCTGGTCACCATAGGGCAGGACATCATTGTAAGCATACATTAATCCTTCCTGCTCCACTGCCTCATAATCAAAGAGCCCTTCAATGGTATCAATCTTCGCCGTTTCGGTAATCTGATTCTTAAAGGCAAATTGTTTTTTAAATAAAAAAGTAAAATCGTCATCGTTTAACTGGGATAAAAACAGGTTTGCAAATGCCGAATCTTTTAGAGGCATTTTATTCTCTGCTTCATAATTCAGCTTCTTTTCAATCAGATCAATATCAACCCGGTGGAAAGACAAAATCTGCCTGTTTAGGTTTTCTTCCTGTAAAGGCGTAAGGATAATATCAATAGATTTACAGGTGCACACAGGGTTAGTGCATGAAGAAAATGAACAATCAAAGTTTTTTGTTTTTCCATCCTTCAGGATTGTGGCTATACTTTTCCCTGTACTTTCATCCTTTTTAAATACCATGTTACTTCCTTGTTACCCTAAAAATCTTTTTATTAATGAAAAGTTCATCTGATTCCAAAGGCCGGCAGCTTTTTTTTGTTATTTGCTTTTACCATCTTTCAATAGCTTTTTCATTTCACGGTCAAAATCAGAGATATGTTTTTTATCTTCTGCTTTTCTGTATTTCTTATATTCCATTTTTGCTTTTTCAACAGCCTTTTTATGGCTGACTTTTCCGGCATCTGTTAGAAGGTCTTTCTCACTGATTCGCAGAAAATCGTCCAGTTTTTGAATCCAGTCGTGCATTTTCATTAACCTGCCGTTTGTCGCCTGGAGTTCGGCAAAATCAAGATACATGGAGACTATGAGATTAAGTTGTTTTAATTCATCTTCTGAAAGATAATTTTTTGCAATTGTAATATCTCTTGTGGTTATATATTTGCCTTGAAAGCTGGTAAGTCCTAAAAATGGTTTATCTGCGTCAACTCTCTGGCTTATCATCTCTGCGGCTGTTTGACCGTGGATAGCATAGTGCATTTTATTTTGTACGGTTGCAAAGAATTCCTTGGTTAATGCGTCATCATTTTTATAATCAATACTGGTGGCATAAATATCGGTTGTTTTCTGGTAAAAATTTCGTTCACTGCTTCTGATATCCCGGATTCTTTGAAGAAGTTCTTCAAAATATCTTGATCTTGCCCCTTCCTGTTTCAAACGGTCATCATCCATTGTAAACCCTTTTACAATGTACTCATGAATCCGTTTTGTCGCCCACTGTCGAAACTTTGTTCCCTGTACTGATTTAACCCTGTAGCCCACTGAAATGATGACATCAAGATTATAGTAATTCGGAGCTTTTTGCTGAAATTCGGAAATTCCGAATTTCTTTAACGTCTGTTTTTTTTCTAGCTCTCCTTCAGTATAAATATTTTTAATATGTTCGTTAATCGTTGATTTTGCTTTCCCGAAAAGCATGGCCATCTGATCCTGTGTCAGCCAAACGGTATCATCTTCCAACTGAACCTGAAGCTTAGTTGCCCCATTCGTATCCGTATAAATGATTATTTCTGAATTTTGTTCCATATTTTTTTCTCCAGGTTTCATTTCTATCCTTACCTATAAAATGTACTCGCGCTGGGCGCATTCCCATTTTCCCGGTTATAGATTCAATTCTTTGATTTATCAAGATATTTTATTTTGGATCAATGAGATGCTGACTTAATGAAGTCAATGGGTTATATGATGGGGCCGGGAAAATGGGAATGCGCCCCGTACATTCTGATAATTTTTAATTTATTAACCACTGTGCTTACCCTAACGGGAATGGAGCGCAGCGGAATTCCCGTCCAGTGCAGCTTTTTGTTGTGCCTATTGTCTGTAGTCTTTCTTAATCCTCGCTACAGGGCTTATTTTGGCTAAAAAAGATACTACCTTTCTATCATCAATCTTTTCAGGGTTAATCACAGAAAGGGCGCGTCTAACTTTTTCAATATACTTGATATTTTTTAGGTTAAGTTTCTTGGCTATTATATCTACAGATTTAAGTCCAGTGCCGAGGAATGGCACAAAAAATCCAGCAGTATCCAGACCCGAAGAAAGTCCGAAATCAATCGCAGTCGATGTTTTTTTATTTTTAATTGTCTCTGCCTGAATAAGCCTATTGTATTCATTAACCTTTGTTTCGCGTTCCTCTTGAGTCAACTTACTAAGATAGGAAATTATGGACTTAAAGTTTGCCCCGGAATATAAATGCTTAGAGATTTCTCCTATCTCTGTGACAGAAATAAATTCATTTACTTCTATTAAAGCAACAGCGGGCAAAACCGGTGAAACTTCCTGATGACCGTCATGAAAATGAATATAGGTAGCGAGACGTTGTTCCGAAGAATTTTTAAAGAGGTTCATCATATTCCCCATTAATGAAGTAGAGGCTCTGTTCGAATATAGCTCATCAATAAATACCGGGAAATAAAATGAGTTTAGGGCGCTTGAGATATGTACTTTTTCCGCATTCATAACGAATTCAAACTCAATGTCCTTCCTATCCAAATTCTCTGTTAAGTATTTAAAAACATTATTAATTCCAAAACTGGCGACTCTTTTTGTACTTCCAAAAAGCATGCACTCAAAAGATTGTCTCAATGCTTTTCGGGGCCATGTGAAAAGGTTGTAAACGGAATCGAAATCAAGATTCAAAACTTCTGAAAAAGTTGAAGATAATTCATGAATGGAGTCATAAATGTCTAGGCGATTGAGAATGTAATTATTATTTATCTCTACCAAATCACAAAGAATCAATGATGACAATGCTCTTCTGGATAGAATTGCCTTTGGAGTCACTTTATATATCTCATTGATGAATTCGAAATCGTAGCGAAAGTAAGGTTGGGTTAGGATAAAAATCAACTTGCCGGTCCCGCATAAAAACATTAATTCATCTCGCGTTACTTTTTGATCTTCACAAAAATAAGTGATGCCTTGGTGGAGAGGAAGCTCAACAAAAACGCAATCAAACAGAATAAGGCCGTTCCAAATGTTGACATTTTTAAAGCCTGCGTAATCGAGATAACAACAGTTGTCCAAAAGATCTGAATCTACTATTTCGCTCTTATCTATTTTGCCTTCGAATATTTCGTGTACATGTTCAAACCAGTAGGTTTCATCTCTCTCCTCAAACTCTACTTTATGTCGATTAAGTTTACTCGGAAATAAATTCAGCACAGGATTGTTATACGAGTCTTCTAACCTACCTATATTTGGATTTGATGCGGCGATTTTCTTACGTCCTTCTTCTTTTAGCGCTATCGCATTTAGAACTGCTTGGGACGCTTCTTCATCTTCGATTAAAGCATAAGGATAATAACTTTCCAGTTCGTGTAAAAAATTCAACAATGATTGCCGGTGGATGTCGTCATCAATTGGGTCTGTGAAAACCTTGATCTTTTTGTCAGAAGAAACTCCTTCAACGTGACGGATTTCTATATTTGGGAATTTGATAATAAGTAAGTTTTTCAGATCTCTTGCAGTAAGGGGGAGTCCTGCAAAGCTTAAAGCTATTTCGCTATCTTGAATCGGAGGGATTTTCTCTTCGTATTTGACAGGAGGTATATTGGATAGGGTAACAGGAGTTCCGACTGGCTTGATTGAGTGATTAAATTGTTTGCTCAACTTGTCAAAGTCACCTTCATAATTATGCACAAATATCTGGTAGCTGTGGCCCTCTATTTTGAATATCTCTGTTAAAAAATGAGGAAATTCTGTCCGCAAATAAAGGTCAGCTCTTTTTACTTCGTCTTTCATATCTTCACCTGAATTGCCGAAACCATGTTGTTTTATCAGCACAACACCCCAAATAAGCGGTTTATCCGCCTTCATTTGGATTGTTGGGGTTTTTTTAATGTGATTTCGGTCGAGTTCCCCTTAGATGGCTCATTTCGGTATCAAAATGAGGCAGCTAAGAGCTGTTTTTGAGGGTTTTGAATAATTTTTTAGTTTATTAACAATGGTTTGCAAGAATTTGCTTGGTCCGACCCTATTTTAATTCGGGAATCAACAATGGCACAAGTAGCTCTTCTGGACAGAGTGAATCTAAATATGCTGCCTTCATTCTTTTCACTGCTAACCCATATTTGACCGCCACATCGCTCAACAAACTCTTTACAAAGGCCAAGTCCAAGGCCGGTACCCATTTCATTGTTTGTGCCAAAAGTTGAATGCTTAGAGGATAAGTCAAACAATTTTTCTTGATCTTCCAGATCAATTCCGACACCGCTATCTTTCACAGCTATCTCCCAATGATCCTTATTTTCAATTTTTGAGACTAAAATTTGTCCGCCATTTGGTGTAAATTTGATGGCGTTGGATAAGAGATTTCTCACTACAGCATCCACCATATTATAATCGGCGAAAACCATAGTCGAAACTTCCATCATTGAACTCAATTGAATCTCTTTCTGATCGGCCTGTACTTTCAATTGATTAAGGGCATCCTCTATAAGCGTGTTGAGGTTAAATTGGGCGGGATCAAATTCAATTCTTCCAGTTTGAAGCCTTGCCCATTCCAACAAATTTACGAGTAGCTTAAATAGATGTTTAGATGCCAAGCTAATATTTTGTAGATATCTCTTCTTTTTTTCATCTGTAATTTTATCAAATTGGTTTTCCATCAAATCAGAAAAACCTATCATACTGTGAAGCGGATTTTTCAAATCATGGGCGATAATTGAGAAAAATTTATCTTTGGTAGCATTGGCTTCCCGCAATGATGCATTCGCTTTTTTTAGCTGGCACTGCGAGCGATATAGCTCTAAATGGGTTTTTACCCTGGCGGAAAGCTCCTTAGGATTAAAAGGTTTAGCGATGTAATCTGCCGCACCAAGCTCAAAAGCTGATACAATGCTATCGAGATCATCTTTTGCAGTAATAAAAATGATGGGGATATCCTTGGTGTCAGGATCAGCTTTCAGATGCCGGCAAACTTCAAATCCGTCCATTTCAGGCATCATGATATCGAGCAATATCAGATCCGGTCTTTGTTCCTCGATGATTTTTAAAGCAATCTTTCCATCTACAGCCACTTGTACTATATAATTTGGAGAAAGAATATCATCAATCACATCGATATTGGTAGGTGTGTCATCCACTATTAAAATTGTTGTTTTGGTGTTTTCCTGACTCATACTTACTCCTTTTCGATGGGGTGCAGTTCAATAATTTAGATTTATCTGTTTTAGGTTAAAGTGCTGTATTTAAAGCCAAAGCCTTAAACTCATTTACCAATGATTTATCCCAATTGTTTTTTAAACATTGCCATCGACCATACAAAAGTTGCGCTCTCAAATACAGCATGATTTCTGCAAAATCGAGTTTCCAAAAAGAGCCAGGAGATTTTAACCTCAAATTCACAACACGACGGATAAGTACCCGAGTATATATTCCTCAAAATAAAATCCATAAATATCAACGGTATATCTCTGTGGAATACCGAAAAACATATGCATGGGTGCTTAGCACTTTCAATGACGCCGGAACCAATTGGTAATTTCATATCCTGGGTATTTTTGTACTGCATTCGGGTTTCGTTTGACACAAAGTAACTTTTTAATTTTTTCATGATATTGCTGGAAGATCGCATTTTAAAAATCGTTTTTACCTCTTTGACGATTGCACTTATATTGCCTTCAAACAATAACTCTTTGAAGTGCCCAAAGTCAGCTTTCTTGGCTTTTTTCTTGGGAAGAGAGTCAAGGGCTTTTTTAAGGTTCTGTTTTGCATGAGTCCAGTCAATAACTTCAGTAATTTTTAACCCTGAACCACCCGTTTTTTCAAGCAACTTAGGAATACGTTCCCATATCCATGGCGCACCGTCACCAACGAGAATAATTTCAGAGGCTTTTTCAATTCCCAGTCGAACAAGGTAAGTCTCCAAAAGTTTTATGAATTCAGGGAGTTTTTTGGTTGTTCCATCCACAAATGGGGGCACATCTTTTATAATTTTACCTTCTTCATCGAGCAAATGGATGGTAAACAGCTTTGGTTCTATCCAGTCAGAATTGAAACCATGTTGTTTTTTCCCGCTGGGAATGGGATCTCTTTTATTTTTTCGTTGTCTCAGGCGACCTCCATCCATTGCAAGCAGAACCCGTTGATTTTCAAAAGGACAAAGACTTTCATCCCACAGAAGTCGATCCACTCTGTCTGGAAGTGAAGTGCTGCCTATTTCGGAAACCAAACGCCGAATTTTGTTTGCCCCCAGATCAACGCCTTCTTCCTTCAGAATCTGACTGGCTATATCAAAAGAAGGAGCTATCAAGGCAAGTTGAATGGCACGAAAAGCAAGCCCCTGATCTACCTTATGGACAAATCCCATAAGAGACAATAGCAGGTGATTCCCTCGATTTTGGGGGCCTCTTTTTTTACGCCCTCTTTTGGGAGCTGCTTTAACAAAAAACGGACTTTTGATTTTAATTTTCGTTCCGCTGGGCAATGTGATTTGAACTTCTTGGTATGATACAAGCCGAAGTCCTTTTTTTCCACCCAGAATTCTTAAGCTTTGAAGGAGCATTTTGCAATTAAATAGAGTTGTTAAATAGGATTGCCAAGCAAGATCCTCCAAGGCAGTTGTAAACTCCCGAAGGGTCTCAGTAGCAGAGGCAATATCCCCGCTAAGAATCAAATTTTCAATTTGTGATCCAGCTTCCTCAAGTTTTTCAGACAATCCTTGCATTATGGATTCAATCATCGTATCTTTGGGTTGGGTTATGCTTCTGGCTTTCATTCTTCCCTCTTTTTATTTTTTAGTTATTGTTTTTGGTGAACAAATAACTTACTTAAATAAAAGCAAAAATGGAAGCCTTTTTTGTTTTTTTTTAAAATCTAAATTATTGAATTGCACCCTTTCGATGTCGGGCACTGAGCTCCAATCTGGGGCTGTCCAAACACAATAGCCTTTAAATCATAAAACCCCCGTCTTGAAAAGAGAATTTTGAGCTATATGAACCCAGTGCCAAACTATTGGTTTTTTTATTTAGATAGATGGCCATGTCCGGATAATGTTTTTGATTGACTTTAATTATACCAATTATTATTAAGTAGCTGATAATTAGTAAAATATTCGACAGAAATCCTCTTTCATCAATGCTTGCTATAAAGGGCTAAAGGCCACTCAATGTTTAAAAAAAATAACCTCTGCTGCCCTATGCTTTTAATTTTATTCTGCTTAGCATTATTACTTTCATTGTGCTTAGGATCATTATCTGTAGCTGCCGATACCATAAGTGTTGCCTATAATCCTGGTGTTGCACCTTTAGAGTTTGAAGATTCTGAGGGGCGTGCCGCCGGGCTTATTCCAGACATATGGCATTTTTGGGCCAAAAAAACAGGAAATGAGGTGAGACTGATCAAAGCAGACTCTTTTGAATCCTCCCTGGAGGCTGTCAAAAATGGTTCAGCCAAACTTCATGCCGGGCTTTTCAAAACAGTTGAACGGGAATCGTTTCTTGCCTATTCCAAACCTGTTTTGAATTTAAACTATTATCTTTTCACCCATCCCTCGATTAATTCTATAAGATCCATTGAAGAGACCTCCGGTCTTATTGTCGGTATCCAGAAAGGAGAATTTACGGAGAAATGGGTTCGTGAAAGGGTTCCTGAAAATCAAATCAAGATATATGATACTTTTACTGAAATTTTCCAGGCAGCCCTAAAGGGGGAGGTAAAAGTATTTGTCGCAACCCGTATAAACCTCTTCTACTACCTTGATCAGAACCGCCTGTCAAATATCTTTAGTTACAATGAAAAAAAACCCCTCTATTCCCGTACATACTACTCTGCTGCGTTAAAAAAAAACCAGGCTTTAATAGACGAGGTGAACAACGGTCTTGACGCCATAAAACCCGTTGAAAGAGAACAGCTTGAAAGAAAATGGCTTACCATTGGGGAAGCTCCCACTCCTCCTTCAGTTTTTTGGGATATGCTCACCCCTGACGAGAAGGCTTTTTATGTAAAGAATCAGCACATCAGAGTACACAATGAAAGGGCCTGGCCACCGTTCAACTATAATGAATATGGGATACCAAAAGGGTTCAGCATTGACTACATAAATCTTCTGGCTGAAAAAACAGGTTTCCTGGTGCAGTTCATCAGCTATCCTGTTTGGCAGCAATTTCTCTCCATGATGAAATTTGGTAAACTTGACGTGATGCTGAACATTGCTAAAACAAGTAACCGGGAAGCATACCTTTCCTTTACCTCTCCCTATGCAAAATCTGATCAGATCCTCTACATGCGGGAAGGAAATGAGAGAATCTATGCCATGGAAGACCTCTTTGACAAAACAATGGCTGTGCCCAGAGGTTTCAACATTGAAGAGGTTCTTAAAAAGTATCCCCGGATCAGGATACTC
Organism: uncultured Desulfocicer sp.; assembly: GCA_964433355.1. Classification (GTDB taxonomy): domain Bacteria; phylum Desulfobacterota; class Desulfobacteria; order Desulfobacterales; family Desulfobacteraceae; genus Desulfocicer. The sequence continues at coordinate 17,649 of CAYSSE010000003.1, read as the reverse complement.
GCCGTTGATGATATGAGCCAGGCAATTCTTGCCGTGTCCAAAGGGGATGCAGACGCTCTTTCAGGCCCCGGGCTGGTCATGCATAATTTAATACGAGAACTTGGAGTTACAAATCTCATACCCATGCAGGAAATTATTCCCAACGGCAACATGATGCCTCTGTGCATGGCCGTGCCAAAGGATCGGGCTATTTTGGCAGCCATCCTGGAGAAAGGTATGAGCCTGATCACCGAAACGGAAATCAGGCTTCTGGAAAAAAGATGGCTTGAGACAGAGCAAAACTTGCAGGGGCAGCTAACCTCTTTGACAGCTTTGGAAAAAGCCTGGATCAAAGAGCATCCTGTCCTGAAACTGGGTGCAGATCCGCTTTTTGCACCGTTTGAATTTTTTTCCAAAACCGGCATTTACAGCGGTATGGCAGCAGATTATATGGCCATCCTTGAACAGCGTCTCGGTATACATCTGGAGCCGATAAAGGGTTTAACCTGGAAAGAGACAACCACAAACGCTAAAGATCAGGCGATAGATGTTTTACCCTGCGTTGGCATCACAAAGGAGCGCAAACAGTATTTAATCTATACTGAGCCCTATCTCAAATTTATCCGAGTGATTGTAACACGCAGGGATTCAACAGCTATAAACAGGCTGGAAGATCTTGAAACGGTGCCTTTTGGAGTGCAGTCAAACAGCTCCCACCACGGTTTTATAAAAGAAAACACCGCCTACACTCCGCTGCTGTTCAACACTTTTGAAGAAGCCATGCTCTCGTTGTCCCGTCATGAAATTGAGGCAGTGGTGGCCAACCTGGCTGCTGCTTCCTATGTCATTCAGAGATCAGGACTTACCAATCTCAAAATTGCAGGTCAGGCTTCGAATACGATCAAACCCCTGGCCATGGCCGTTCGCAAGGATTGGCCTGAACTTGTACCTATTCTCAATAAGGCCCTGGAATCCATTACCCCGGAGGAACATCTGGCAATCCGGAAGCGGTGGATAGTACTGGAGCCTCCAAATACAGAAAAACAGAACGAAAAAACACCAATTAAACCAATTATGATTACAATGACCCCCATGGAACGCAGCTTTATTGCAACCCATAAACCCATCCCCTTTAGCGAGGTAAATTGGGCTCCACTTTCCATTATCAAGGATGTCAGGACTGCTGATACTTTCGGTAATGCAGATATTGTCGAACATAAAGAATTTAACGGTATCATTGCCGATTACCTTGACATGATTACCCAACGATCGGGGCTTTATTTTTCATTTCAAAAGAGTGACAATTGGTTTGACGTACTTCAAAAATATGTTGATAAAGAGATCCTGATGATTCCGGCGATCGGTGTGGATAATGAAATCGGCCGTAAGATACTTCTATCTGACTCCTTTGTCTCCTTTCCTCTGGTGAGAGTGACCAGGAATGATGTCAGCTATATCGGGGATACAAGTGATCTGAATAAAAAAAAGGTGGCTGTGGGGCGTGGATATACAAGTTTCCACTACCTAAAAAAGAACTACGGGCAAATTGATATAGTAGAGGTTGATGATGTCAGAAAGGGTCTTTTAAAAGTTTCAAACGGCCAGGTTTTTGCCTTTGTCGGCCATATGGCCGTGGTCATCGACAACCTTCAGAAACTGGGGTTGAAAAACCTGAAAATAAACGGCGAAACCGCCTATGTCTTTGATCATCGAATTGGCATTGATCCCCAATACCCGGAAGCTGTCTCAATTATCAACAAATCCCTTGCCTCAATCACCGATGAGGAACACCGATCCATTTACAGCAAATGGTTGACCGTTGAGTATAAAAAAGGGGTTGACTATAGACTTGTCTGGAAAATTGCGATCATTGGCGGGTTGTTTCTCGCTCTTTTTTTGTTCTGGAACCGAAAGATGGCAAGAGAAATTGCCAGCCGACGAAAGATTGAAGAGCAGTTCCAGGCTATGGCTGCAAATGTGCCTGGGGCCATTTTCCAGGCCACTATTTCACCAGAGGCTGTTTTTGAATTCCTCTATGTGAGCCAGGGAATGGAAAGCCATTTTGGGATTTCACCCCAGGATTTGATCAACCGAACAAGAAACCTTGAGATGACCGGAAAGGATCAGGAAAATTTTGAACAGAGGCTCAGAAATGCCGCAAAACGGGAAGGAAAATTTGAATTTTCCGGCCAGATGGCAACGTTAAACGACAAGCAGCAATGGGTACAGTTAGTTGCAAAACCAGATCTGCACAATGATAAGACAATAATCTATAACGGATTGATGCTCAACATCACCGGGCGAAAACTGGCTGAACAGGAACGTCTGGCAAGTGAAAGGAAACTTTGGGCCATGAGCCAGGCCATGGAGGACGCATTGGTGATGATCAACGGTCAGGGAAAGGTTCTATTTTGGAATTATGCGGCAGAGGGGCTTTTCGGTTATAGCACAAAAGAGGCCATGGGAAATGATTTCCATGCCATGGCAGTACCCCCGGAGGTTCAGGAGCAGGCAAAACAAGGATTAATTAAATTTGCAAAAACCGGGCAGGGTGAAGTTTTTGGAAGTACGATACAGACAACCGCCATAAATCGAGCCGGAGATTTTTTTCCTGTTGAAATCTCCCTCTCTTCCTTTCATGTGGATAATCAGTGGTTTGCCGTAGGCACAATTCGTGATATTACAGAAAGAAAAAAGTCGGAAGATGAATTAAAAGACCATATGGAAGATCTGAAGAGATTTAACCGTCTCGCCATCAGCCGGGAAGAACGGATGATTGAACTCAAGAAAGAGATCAACCAGCTGTTAAAGCAGCAGGGGCAAGAGATCAAATACAAAATAAGATAGCTTAGGGTGAGCAAAATTTTACATTCAAAACCGCACATATACAGCATGCTTAAATCAGTTTTTATGGCGTTCTGCCTTTTTGTGATTTGTATGGGCACGGCAATGGGTAATGATCCACAAATACTGAATACGGCAACTGCTTTTTCCGACGATAATCCAGTAAGGGTTGTTTATCCGGTTGTTATGCCGCCTTATAGTTTTGAGGACGATACGGGGGCGGCACAGGGATTTGCCATTGATCTCCTGCGCTTATGGTCCAAAAAAACTGGTATTCCTGTCCAATTTTCCAGTGCCATCTGGAATGATGGTTTACAGATGATGCGTGAAGGAAGGGCAGATATCCACGCCTCGCTTTACTATACCGAGAAGCGGGATGCGTATCTGGATTATGCGGCTGTTGTCGTATCTTCGAAAGGGAGCATTTTTTTTCATAAGAGCATATCCAACCTGAAAAGCCCTGGAGATCTCAAAGGGTTCAGGGTCGGTGTCCTCGGCGGCAGTTATCATGAGCAATATATCCGGGAATATCTGCCAGAGGTGGTTCTGGTAGCTTATCCCAATTTGCCGAAAATGTTGGATACCGCACAGAAAGGTGATATACGGGTATTTGTCGCAGATGTCGGGATGACACTGTTCCAATTACAAAAGAGCGGATTGATAGATACGTTCCGTTACAATCCGTCTCTGATTTTATATAGCAATAACTTCTGGATCGCCGTGCGTGAAGGGGATAAAAAACTTGCAAACTCTCTTGAGGAAGGAATGGCCCTGATCACCCCTGATGAACGCGCCACCCTTGAACGCAAATGGTTGCCGATATCAACCGCAAAGGCAAAAGATACCCTGTTTATTGCCATGTACAATGATTTAGCCCCGTTTACCTTTATAAATGCCGAAGGTAGACCTGTGGGACTTTTTGTTGATATATGGAGGCTTTGGGCGAAAAAAACAGGAAAGAGAGTCGAATTTATTCCAGGCAGTTGGAAGGAATCTTTAAATAATCTGAAACAGGGTGCTGCCGACATACATTCCGGTCTGTTTTACAGTGATGCCCGTGCAAAATGGATTAAATATTCACAGCCTTTTTATGAGGCCGGATCCTGCTATTTTTATTCCAGCAAAAAAAAAGAGCCAAACCGTAAGGATGATTTTGCAGGAAAGAAGGTCGGTGTGATTAAGGGAACATATTATGGGGAACAACTCCAAAAAGAGCATCCTGCGGTGAGTGTAACTCCTTTTTCGAGCAATGAAAAAATGCTGCGAGCTGTGTTGAGTGGAGAGATATCCGCATGCCTTACGGAATATTTAAGTATGACGGCCCTGATCAGCCGCCTGGGACTACAAGGGCAGTTCGATGTCGAATCGTCCATGGACTTTACGCAAAAATTCCATGCCGGTGTTCTCAAAAACAACGCTCAACTGTTTTCTCTTATTAATGAGGGATTTGAGGCCATAACGCATAATGAAATGATGAAGATTGAAAAACACTGGGTGGCAGACAAGACAAAACGACTATACAGAGAGGATACCTTAGATCAAAAACATACAGCCATTGAATTGACTCCTGATGAGAAGGAATGGCTGGCAAAAAAATATACGGTTCGAGCCATGGTCGCCAACTGGCCGCCCTACATGATTACAGATCCATCACTATCAGGTATATCTGTCTCTTATCTCAACACTGTTGCCGGGCGTTTCGGTTTCAAGGTAGAGTATGTGCAAAATCAGCTTGGGTGGTCAGAGTCAGTTGATGATCTCCTAGGAGAGCGGGTCTATTACGACCTTTTACTTACCATGAACCGCACCCTGGAACGTGAAACCCAGATCGCCTTTTCAAACGATTATCTCTCTGCTCCCTGGGTTATCTATACCCGTAGGGACAGCCCGTTTATCAACAGTATAGAAAGCCTGAACGGAAAAACGGTTGCAGCGGAAAAAGGTTTTGTGATAACCGACAGGCTAAAGACGGAATATCCTGAAATTGATATACTTGAAACAGCATTGCCTAGGGATGCATTGCGTGCTGTGGCCACAGGCCGGGCAGATGCCTATGTCGGCAATCTGAGAAATGCAAGTTTCCTGATAAGGGAACATCACCTGGACAACCTTATCGTAGCTGCTCCTACCTCTTTTGGCGAGCATACAAATGCAATGGCGATCCGTAAGGACTGGCCTGCACTGGCATCCCTGATTAACAAGGGACTTGCTGACATGACAGCCGAGGAACGCAGTGTCATTAACTCAAAATGGAGTAAGGTTGAGTTCAGGCAGTATATTGATTACAGGCTGATCGGGTGGATACTGGCCGGATCTGCATTAATTTTCATTTTCTTTTTTTTAAGGAACCGGCGGCTGATAGCGGAGGTGGCGGTGCGAAAGCGCACGGAAGAAGCCCTGAATCTTGCCAGGGAAACCGCTGAGTCCGCCAATCGGGCCAAAAGCATCTTTCTGGCCAATATGAGCCACGAACTGCGTACCCCGCTCAATGCCATCCTCGGTTTTTCCCGGCTAACATTGCGCAGCCCGCATATTTCACCCGAAGATAAAAAAAATCTCGACACCATCCGCCGAAGCGGGCAGCACCTGCTGAACCTTATCAATGATGTGTTGAACATGGCCAAAATCGAGGCCGGACACACAGGCCTGAATGAGAATGAGTTTGACCTTCACCAAATGTTGGATAAGCTGGAGGACATGCTGTGCATACAGGCGGATGAAAAAGGTCTGCAAATGTTGTTTAAACGTGCTGTCAATGTTCCCCGGCATATACGGGCAGATGAGCTCAAGCTGCGCCAGGTGCTGATCAATCTGTTGAACAATGCTGTCAAATTCACTAAAAAAGGGCAGGTGCAGTTGCTGGCAGAATGTGAACAGCCGATTGGAGAACCAGAATCTGAAAACAAACTGATTTTTGAGGTCAGGGATACGGGTTTCGGCATTGCCCCGGATGAACTGGACAGCCTGTTTGAAGCCTTTTCACAGACGGAAAACGGCAGAGCGTCCCAGGAAGGCACGGGGTTGGGGCTTGCCATCAGTCAAAATTTCGTGCAGCTCATGCACGGAAATATCACTGTCAGCAGCGAAGTCGGCCGCGGAACCGTGTTCAGATTCGATATCCGGGTACAACCGGTTGAATCATCCGACATAAAGCCGCCCCAACCTGTTGCACATGCGGATGCCCATGACCCGGTATCCTCTGAAACGGCCAGGCCAAAGGCAGACAGTCCAGAAGCCCTCAACGCATTACCGCATGAAATACTCGCCGCACTGGAACAGGCATCAATAAATGGCGACACGGACAGGCTTGAAAGTCTGATAGAGGATATACGATCCATAGATGCAGCGTTGGCTGATGCACTGGCCATACTGGTCGCTGATTTTGATCATGGCAATATTTTGAGATTAATAGAAAAAAGTAAGGTCAGTGAAAAATGAACACACAATACATGGATCAATCGGAAGCAAAAATCCTGATCGTTGATGACAAGCCGGAGAATCTGCGTCTTCTCACCGCTATATTGAAGAAAGCGGGATATATCGTACGGCAGTTGCGCAGCGGAAAAATGGTAATGTCGTCCGTACTAAACGCCCCCCCGGATCTGATTTTGCTGGATATCCTGATGCCGGAAATGGACGGGTATGAAGTCTGCCGTCAATTAAAAGAAAACGAACAGACATCACCCATTCCGGTTATTTTTGTTACGGCACTTGATAACATAGAATATGAACAGAAAGGCCTGGAGGCTGGGGCCATCGATTTTATTACCAAGCCAATATGCCCTTCCATTGTTATAGCCCGTGTAAAAAATATTCTCGAACTTATCAAAGCCAAGGAAAAGGCAGAAGAAGCCACACAGGCAAAATCCGATTTTCTGGCCAACATGAGCCATGAGCTCCGTACGCCAATGAACGCCATTCTTGGCATGAGCTATTTGGCGCTAAGAACGGATCTTACCTCTAAGCAATTGGGCTACATCAATACAATAGATAAATCAGCTAAATCATTGCTTGGAATCATCAACGACATACTGGATTTTTCCAAAATCGAAGACAAAAAGATGGACATGAAATCCATTAACTTTGATTTGAATGCAGTCATGAACAATCTTTCTAATATAATTTCAGTTAAAACCCAGGAAAAAAGGTTAAAACTTGTATTCAACATTTATCCGGATACACCGACCCAGTTGAACGGGGATTGTCTCAGGCTCGGGCAGATCCTGCTAAATCTTGCAAATAATGCCGTAAAGTTTACCGAAAAAGGTGAGATCGTAGTTAGCATTAAACCAATTCAAGTGGATAATGATCAAGCCATGCTCTATTTTTCGGTTCAAGATACTGGAATCGGGTTAACTCAAGATCAACAAGGAAAGCTTTTCCATTCTTTCCAACAGGCAGATACCTCTAGCACCCGAAAATTCGGGGGTACTGGATTGGGACTGGCCATCAGCAAAAAATTGACTGAAATGATGGGTGGTGAAATCGGTGTTAAAAGTGAATTAGGTATTGGCAGCACCTTCTTCTTTACCGCAAGATTTGGGCGACATGAAGAGAAGAGTGTCAAGCCAAAGGATACTGTTCCGGAAAACCTTTTGGAGCTTAAGACTTTTGATCCGACAGGCAGCCCGGAACAGCTGCTTGATTTGATAGAACAGTTATTGCCCCATGTTTTAAAAAGTAAGCCCCAACCCTCTAAGGAGCTAATAAAGAAAATTTTTTCATTGACGTGGCCCGAAGAGCTCTCCATGGCTGTCAAGGAACTTGAAGAACTGGTTGGCAAATACAAATTTAAGGATGCGGCAAACCAGATTGAAAGGATGATTACCAAACTAAGGGCCCCAGATTAAATAAAAGGATATAAAATATGGATTTATCAGATTTTATTGTAATGGTTGTGGATGACACGGAAACCAATATTGATGTTCTGGTGGATACCCTTGGGGATCAATATGATATCCGGGTGGCAATGGATGGCAAAGCAGCACTGGAAGATATTGAAGATGAAAAACCTGATCTGATTTTATTGGATATCATGATGCCAGGTATGGATGGGTATCAGGTGTGCGAGGCATTAAAATCAAACCCGGAAACCCGTGGGATTCCGGTGATCTTCTTGACAGCCATGAATGAAGAACAGGATGAAGCCCGAGGACTTGAATTGGGAGCAGTTGATTATGTGACCAAACCCTTTAGCCCGGATCTTGTCAAAGCAAGGGTAAAAAATCAAATTGAGTTAAAAAGATATCGGGATCACCTGGAAGAGCTTGTAAAAGAGCGCACAAGAGAGCTGCTATTGACCCAGGAGGTGACCATTGAAAGCATGGGAACCCTTGCCGAATACCGTGATCCTGAAACCGGTGGTCACATCAAACGCACAAAGAATTACGTCAAGGCACTGGCACAACATCTCAGGAATAATCCCAAATTTGAATCTCTCCTGAATGACGAGGCCATTGATGCGTTGTATAAGTCGGCACCCCTCCATGATATTGGGAAGGTGGGGGTAAGGGACTATATTCTGCTCAAGCCCGGCAAATTGACCGATGAAGAGTTTGAAGAGATGAAAAAACATACCATATATGGACGCGATGCCATATTGGTCAATGAAAAAAAGCTGGGCGTGGGCTCTTTTTTAAGTGTTGCAAGACAAATTGCCCACACCCACCAGGAGAAATGGGACGGTTCTGGTTATCCCCAGGGGTTGAAAGGTGAGGATATTCCATTGAATGGGAGGCTCATGGCAGTTGCAGATGTGTATGATGCCCTTATCAGTAAACGGGTTTACAAGCCTCCTTTTCCCCATGGAGAAGCCGTGGAGATAATAAAAGAGGGCAGAGGTACTCATTTTGATCCGGATATGGTGGATTCTTTTCTGGAAATTACAGAAAGGTTCAGAGAGATTGCCCTGGAGTTTGCCGATTGTGATGAAGAGCGGGAAATGCTGTTAAAAGGATGAATTGTATGTTTGCTCCTTTGCAATAGGGTTAAATTTTTTCTAATTATAACCGTTTTAATAGCTCACAGACAAGGTTTTCTGCGTCGGCAAATTTATATCTTTTTGTCTTTTTGGAAATTTCACTCACATCTTTCTCCAATTCAACCGGCCATGTCATTGCACCTATGACGTTCATCACAGCTCTGCAATCTTTAATCTTACCTTTTTTAAGCGAAGGTTGCAGTTCTATAAGTTTCTCTTTAAGAAATGCTGGTGAGCCAGCCTCTTTTTTGCCGATTTTCTTACCGGCCAAATCTTGAATAATTTTGACATAAGGTGCAAGTGTGGTGAATATCCGGTTGAGCTCTTGGGCAAAATCACGGATCAGGTCTGAATATGTTTCATCTTCGAGATTTGCAATGGCTATCTCCACAAGGCCCGCCTTTTCCTGGAGGTCGGCAGCTCCAATATTACCCGCAACTCCCTTGAATGTGTGTGCAATCCTTTGAGCAGTTTTTGGATCAGAGTTGCTTAAATGGTTTTCTATCTCTTGGATGACATTTTGGTTGGTATCATAAAATTTTGTGATAATATCCAGATATAGTTTTTTATTTTTGTTGGTACGGGATAACCCCAAATTAATATCGATACCGGGAAGTTCTGTAAAAGGTAAATCCTTGGAAACAGGAGGAGGAGGTATTTTGCGATACTCATCCGAGAGGTTTCGTTTTCCAGCCTGAATCCAGGAACTCAGTGCCTTGAAGAGGTCTGATGGAACAATGGGTTTGGTTACATAATCGTTCATGCCGGCTTCCAGCACTTTTTCCCGGATACCGCTCATGGCATCTGCCGTCATTGCAATAATCGGGATTGTCAATTTTTTAGACCTGATTTTTTCAGTCGATTCATATCCATCCATGACAGGCATCTGAAGATCCATCAAAACCGCATCAAATTTGTTATTGGGGGTTGTGAGCATCTGCACCGCCTCTTTTCCATTATTGGCAATGGTGATAAAGAACCCTTCTTGTTCCAGGATTTCAGTGGCAACCTGCTGGTTGATCTCATTATCTTCCACAAGTAAAATCTGTGCTCCACGTATGGCGTCAAATTCTTCCGGCAAATCGTCTGTAACGGCATCAGAGCGTTGTTTCCGGGTAACTTCATAGCCAAAAGCTGACATAATGGCATCAAACAATAAAGATTGGGTGACAGGTTTTATTAAAAATCCATCCAGGCTGATATCTGCTGTTTGCTGCATGATATCTTCTCGACCATATGCTGTTACCATGATGATTTTGGGTGAAGCTTCCTTAAATTCATTGCGTATCAATCTGGATGTCGCAATCCCATCCAATTCGGGCATCTGCCAGTCCATCAGGATCAGGTCAACCATGCTTTTCCCGCCCTGATATGCTTTTTTAAGCTCAAAAAGCGCAGCTTCACCAGAAGGAACAAGGCTGGTTTTAAATCCAAAACTGATGAGGTAATTGTTCAAAACTTCTCGCAGCACTTGATTGTCATCTACAACCAGCACCTGAATATTGCGAAGTTTTTCGGGTATCACAAGCATTTGATCCGGCTGAGCCTCCTGTACACCAAATCGAGCGGTAAAAAAAAACGTGGCTCCCTGATTCAACCTGCTCGATACGCCAATTTCCCCTCCCATCATCTCAGTCAGTTTTTTGCTGATGGCAAGACCCAATCCCGTACCGCCGAATTTTCGAGTGGTGGACGAATCTGCCTGCTCAAAAGATTTAAACAGTTTTGATTGCTGCTCTGGTGAAAGACCTATTCCACTGTCCTTAACCGAAAATTTGAGAGTGGTGAAATTTTTGTCAATATTGGCCGATTCAACCCAGACCGGTTCAATCCCGACCACAATGCTTCCCTTATCGGAGAATTTGATGGCATTGTTGCATAAATTTAAAATGATCTGCCCAAGCCTTAAGGGGTCGCCAACAAGGTTCATGGGGATTTGCGGTGCTATGGCAAAGACAAGTTCCAAATTTTTTTCATTGGCTTTTATGATGACCGTGTTTGACAGGTTGCCAATGACATCTTTCATGTCAAAGGGAATGGATTCCATGTCCATTTTGCCGGCTTCTATTTTTGAAAAATCAAGGATATCATTGATTATTCCCAACAGATTTTTGCCAGACATCAATATTTTGCTGACGTAATCCCTCTGTTTGGGATTTAAATCGGTTTTTAGAGCCAGGTGAGACATGCCAATTACGGCATTCATGGGGGTTCTTATTTCATGACTCATGTTGGCCAGAAAATTACCCTTGGCCTTTGTGGCAGCTTCGGCTTTTTGTTTTGCCTCTTCAAGATCATCCATGATATTGAGCATGGCCCGTCGTGCTTTCCCAAGTTCCGTTACCTGCTCTTGCAGGAGTTCATTTCCTTTTTCACGTTCCAGAAAAGAATTTTTCAATTGAACGGTCATCTCATTAAAGGCATTTGAAAAGTCTCCCATGAAACTCACCGTCTGGGTAAAATCACCCTTTGCTATCTGCTGAGTTGTCCAAGTCAATGTTTTTAAGCTGGCCTGAAGGCTTTTGAAAGACTGATGGATAAGAAGTTTTCCTCTTCGATCTTTTTCTATGGCAAGCTCTCCGCGTGACAGGGCATAAGCGATATCAGTTGAATGATTGTACTCGCCAATAAACCGATTGATGTAGTTCACAGCCTGCCGAATTTCATTGTCAGGATAATCCTCCGATAACTCAATGGGAGAAGGTACCTTGCCCTTTAAAAGCAAATAAAAAACTTCAGTGATTTTATCGATATCCTTTTCATTTACTGAGAGCATGGGAATAACTTTCCTAAAAGCTTTTATAAAAAATTCGCTCCAAAGCATTACCATTGGCGGAGTTTCAATGTTCGTTGTGGTAAGAGTCATCTCTCGTTCCGGCCGTGCCGGTTATATAAATCTGTCTATATCAAGAACTATTTACTGAGTGTAACATCAAAACGACAGACCCGATCACCTGAACACCAGCAATCCACCTCTTTTACATCAAATTTTTTGCCACTGTATTCACCTAAAAGCCCACTTAAAAAGCCTTCGTCATACGTACATATCATTTCATCACATACCGGTAATCCAGAGCAATCAAGATCCTCTGCCACAGTAAGGGTGAAATTCATATTTTCAAGATCAGACTCTTCAATCCGTAAAATGCCTATTTTCAGGCTGGTCAGTAACTCTTGAACCTCGAGGACAAATTCGTTGAAATTATTATCTTTGTTTATCAAATTTTTACACATTTCCCGACCTGCAACTTCACCAGCTTCAAAAAAAATACGATCAGCCGTTTCAGTGTCGAACTTTTGAATAATGACATCACGTAATGTAAATTGCATCAGGCGATAAACTGAAACATCCATGGTATTTCCAAGATTTGGACGTCCTGCATCAATATTTCCAATCATTTCCCAATTAAATTTGCAATTTTGCCGCTCTTCTTTAAACATGAATTTTTCTTCCTTTTTGTTGGCTATGATTTATCCAGGTTGGACAATACCCTTTTTTTCATTTTTACTCAAATAATTATTCAGGGATTGGTTCAAAACCCTTATACTTTTAAGGATGTTGTCCCATCAGAGCCCATTCAATACAAAAACAGAGTTGTCAATACATAGCGCTTAAATAATTTCTGATTATAACGAATTTTGGGGAGCATAGATAACCTATTGAAATAATTGACTTGATAAATAATTGCCTGATACGCATAAAGGTCTCGCAATGCATTATTTGTCAATTTTAAATGCAATTTACCCATGATTATATGGAGTTTTGCCATATTGAAGCAGGCTCTCCCCTAAATCCTTTATAATCAGCATATTTTTTCTGATGTTTCTTTCAATAAGGTCTACAATCATCAATGCCGCAAAATAAAAAAAAAGCATGGCTTTGATTCTCTTCGGAGACTCAAGAAAAACGGGTGCCACATTGAGGATGGATTTTAAATACTTATTTATTATGAAATATTTGCGATCCCTCTGAGTTGGTTGGAAAGACAGCCGGATGTTTTATCCGTAAAGAAACGGTAAGTCCGCTTGATTTTAAGGTCTAACGGTATAGCTCTGCTTTTTGGATTACATGCCCTCTGTGTCAATGTAAGTGCGGCACCAGCCCCTTGAAAAATTAATGTAGGGCGGATAGGATAGTCACTTATGAAAAACAACGGGAAAATTCTTATGACATAAAAAATTTTTTTAAAGCCTGATTACAGGCTAACACTTAACCTGCGTCTTAAGATGGCTACCTTTCTGAAGGCACATCACCTAAACCATGTTCGCAAAAAGATACTTTTTTATTACCCAATCCAATCTACACAAATGGTCATTTTTATCAAGAATTGTTTTTTACAATCTAAAAGTTGCAAGCGTTCTTTGACTGGAGATGCAAGCTGCCAGGCATGTCGCTGTAGTGATCTACCGCAAGTGCCCGGCACCCAGCTGGAGGATACACGAAGGACAGGCAATCATTGACATGTTATTGCACTTGCGTTATTGCCATACAAGAACTCTATTAAATAAAGGTAGTCCCCAATGCTGGCTACCCACTTAAGACGGACAGCCTTCAAAATAAAACGTCTTAACAGTCTGAAATGTAGGGCTTGAACGCTAATCATCCACATAAAAAGAAAAGCCTTGAAAACATCCCGGTTTAAGTGGGTCGTCAAAAATCACTTATTAATCTAAAGGAGTATTCAACAGCAACCATGGCAAATCCAATGCGAAAAAAAGCCATAAACGGTCTTAAAGTAAACGACGAATTCACCTACACAAGAAAATTCACAGAAGCAGAAACCCTGGCCTTCGGGGATCTCACCCGGGACTATAATCCCGTACATTACGATAGCCGATGGACCGACACCAAGGGGTTTAAGGGGCTCATCTGCCATGGACTTCTCATCGGCGGCATGATTTGCGAATTTGGGGGACAGGTGGGCTGGCTGGCCACGGGGATGAATTTTAAATTCCTGGGACCAGTGTATTTTGATGACACCGTGCAGTGCCGGATCACCCTCACCGATATCCAGGAAAACGGCCGGGCAGAAGCCGAGGCCGTTTTCACCAATCAGCATGGCACAACGGTGGGAAAGGCAAGTATGACCGGACGATTGCCCCTTAAAACGGAGAAACAAATTCTGGAACAGATGGTGACAGAGGGAGACCCCACCAACAAACTGGCAGGCCCCCCCTGTGTGGAATAATCCCGTTTTGTTTATGGTGCCCGATGATCAAGTTTTTGAGAATCCATCAGGACCAGAATTTATAAAAATGATGCACCGGGCCATGCCCCTTGCCGGTTTGATACTCTGCCCCGGCCCTGAGGGCATGGGTGATGTAGACCTTGGCCATTTTCACCGCCGGTTCCAGGGCCATACCCCGGGCAAGATTGGCGGCAATGGCCGAAGACAAGGTACAGCCGGTGCCATGGGAATTCTTGGTATCGATGCGCTCCCCAGGCAAATCAATCATGGCCTTATTCTCTTTATAATACAAAAAATCACCACTGTTCTCTCCAGTCAGGTGTCCGCCCTTGACCAACACATTGGCACATCCCAATTCTGCAAGATCCAGAGCTGCTTGGGACATCTCCCTGGCGGTTTCAACGGGCCGGTCCAGCAACACCGAGACTTCGGGCAGATTGGGGGTGATCAGGGTGGCCAGGGGAATCAAGGTCTGTTTCAAGGCCTTTACTGCATCCTCCCGAAGTAGTTTATCACCGCTTTTAGAAACCATAACCGGATCCAGCACCACATTGGGGCATTTCCACTGGATGAGCTTCTGGGCCACGGTTTCAATCACCTCCGGGGAGTGGAGCATGCCGATCTTCACGGCATCCACCCCGATATCTTCCAAAACGGCATCCATCTGCGCTGCGATAAAGGCTGGCGGCACCGGTAAAATATCGGTGACCACCTGGGTGTTCTGGGCCGTAAGGGCTGTGATAACGGACATGCCAAAACAGCCAAGGGCTGAAAAGGTTTTAAGATCCGCCTGGATACCGGCACCGCCGCCGCTGTCCGAACCGGCGATGGTCAATACTCTATGATAAAATTTCATCTTAGTGCTACTCCAATTTAATATTCTTGAATTTCGTCTATTTTACTCGATGATCCAATTTTTTATTTGGTGGATAACCCCATCGCACAAGCCTGCCCCCCCATCGTTAATGAAGCCTCCGACCGGAAAAATGGGAATGCGCCCCATGGAGGATTAAGTCTGTGGATTGTACGCTTGTTCAAAACAGGAACAAAGGGTTTGGGTGGCTGCAAAGGGATCCCGGGCCGAACAAGTGGCCGACACCACGGCAATGGACTGGGCACCGGCCCGGATCACTGGGTCTATGTTGGTCTGATTCAGTCCACCGATGGCCACCAGGGGATGACGGGAATACCCTTTTATGCGTTCAAGTCCCTCCAGCCCCCAGGGCACTTTGGTATCGGTTTTGGTGGGAGTTGAGAATACGGGACTGACCCCGATGTAATCCACATCCAGATCCTGGGCTTCAGTGACATCGTCCCAGGTTTCAACGGAAAGCCCAATGATGGCATTAGATCCCAGAAGCTTTCTGGCATGGGCATAGGGCATGTCACTCTGCCCAATATGTACGCCATCGATCCCGGCAGCCAGAGCAATGTCCAACCGATCATTGATAATCAACGGCACCCGGGCCGGGGCAAGGATGGCCTTCAACGCCAACGCCCTCTCCAAAAAGGTGCGGGTGTCCAGTGCCTTTTCCCGGAGCTGGACACAACAAACCCCGGCCTGAACCGCTTTTGCCACCACGGTTTCAAGGGGATGATGAATGCAAGCTGCCTGGTCTGTCACCAGGTAAATTCCCTTCATGGTTTAACCCCCCTAAGCCTTGAAAAAAGCCTGGATATCGGTTTCAGACAACTGGTAAAGGGCGTCGATGAAATTCACCTGAAGACTGCCCGGCCCCTTTGCCGTTTCCGCTGCCATCTCGCCTGCGATACCCATCACAGCCATGGCATGGGCTGCGGCAAGGGCTGGATTTGGATTGATAGCGGCAAAGGCCCCGCAAAGGGCTGTGGCCGTGCAACCAAGACCGGTGACCCGGGGCATCATGGGATGTCCGTTGTTCACAGAAATCAAAGATTCACCGGATACGATATAATCAATTTCTCCGGTGACGCACACCACCACACCCAGTTCCCGGCTCAGGGCCATGGCAGAATCAATGGCCAAGTTCGATGCACTGGTGCTGTCCACGCCTTTGGTGGACACATCCTGTTCACAAAGCGCCATGATTTCGGAACCGTTTCCCCGGATGATGGTGGGCGATGCGGTGTGGATCAATTCCCTGGCCGTGCGAGTTCGATATTCCGTGGCTCCCACTCCCACCGGGTCCAGCACAATGGGAATATTCAATTCCTTTGCCCGGGCAGCGGCTATAAACATAGCCTTGATCCATGTATCGCTCAAAGTCCCGATGTTGATGACCAAGGCACCGGCAATGCTTACCATATCTGCCACTTCAGGTTCGGCATGGGCCATGACCGGAGATGCCCCCAGGGCCAGCAGGGCATTGGCGGTGTTGTTCATCACCACATAGTTGGTGATATTGTGAACCAGGGGACTTTTTTTTCTTATAATTTCAACATCATTCCAGATGCTGGAGGGATTAATCTGCATTTTATTTTCCTTTTTTTAATGGGACCATGGAGGCATGGAGTTGGGGACAGATTTTTAAATCTGTCCCCCAAACGCATTCCTTAGTAAAAACGACAACAACGCAGGCCTGACCCCCTATCCTCTATTTCCAGAGATGAATCAGGTTGTTCACATCCACCTTGCTGGTGATCAGTCCATGGGCCAGGGCAAAATCTGCAAACGTTTGCCATTTTGCGACATCATGGGCTGGAGTGGCTGCAAAATAGGGACGGGTGAGTTCAAAGGCTTTGGTTTCAATGGTTTTATCTGCCTGGGGCACCGCTGACAGATACAGGGCCAAAGATTTTTCTGCATGCTCCCTTGTGTAGGCCTGGGACTTGTCAATGGCCTTTACAAAGCCATGAATGGCCTGTGATTTGTCCGCCAGGGCCTTGGGACCACACACAAAAATCAACTCTTCATAATCCGGAATTCCCCATTTCTCCAGTTCAAAAAACTGGGCGGTATACCCCTGCTGGGCCATACCCACGGTTTCATAGGTTTTAAAGGGTCCCATGACGGCATCCACCTTATTGGCAACCAGGGCCGGTAAAATAGTAAATCCCACATTCACCGGGGTGTAATTCTTCACATGGTTAATGTCTGCAAAGGCCTTTAACAGGACATCCATGAGTCCAGGCACGGTGTAACCAATTTTTTTACCGGAAAGGTCGGCGGGCGTTTCAATACCCTTGCCTTCCAGAAAGAGCAAGGTAGTCAGGGGATGCACCACCAAGGGGGCCACCGCCTTGATGGGAAGTCCCTGGCTTGCGGCAATGATGGTCTGGGGCTGATAGGACACGGCCAGATCCACGTTGCCCGAAGCTGCCAGCTTCAGGGCATCGGCAGTGTCTGACGGCGTGATGATCTCCACATCAATACCATTATCGGCAAAATACCCCAATTCCTGGGCCACATAGATGGGCAGATGATCCACATTGGGAAACCAATCCAGCATGAGGGTCAATTTTTCCGCTGCCCACAGAGACGGGGTAAACAATAATGATGCCACAAGCATAAAGGTGCAAAATGCTTTTTTCATAATCTTCAATCCTTGATAGTTAGTTATAATTAGTTTGAATATTCTTCTATAAGAAGATACAGCACCGGAGTACCGATAACAGAGCCCCCGACGGCTGCCCTGACCGGAACATTGGGAACCAAAGGGGGAGGATTTTTGCCCTTTT
>CAYSSE010000002.1:0-66305 GCA_964433355.1 uncultured Desulfocicer sp. | reverse complement strand
CAAATTCACCCATTTCATTATTAGCTGCATAACCCGGAAAATGGGAATGCGCCCGGGGACCGGTTGCCATGGAACAGGAAGCTTGGGATCAAACTGATCACAACGCAGATTATTGATATGGTAAAGTTCAGCAATTTTCCCAATCCAGGAAAATGCCCACTCCTCCAAATCAGGATATTTTTTTGCTGCATCCAAAAAATCACGACGAACGTGAGCCCAACAAAAAGCCAAAGTAATAAAATCCAGTTGTTTTGCCAGTGATTTATAAGCGCTGTAACGATCACAGACGATGATTATTTTGTCATGCTGGATATTTTGAAAATGTGCAAGGGGAACATTCGCGCCACGGCCCGGGGCAATTTCGAAATAGATTACCGAAGGGGAACGACTGAGCCATAACCACCAGCGATTACCTATTTTGCCCTCAATGGTCTCAAATACCTTCCAGCCGCTTTCATCATTATGAAATCTGTTTTCTGTCATCTGCTGGGCATAAAGGGCATCATAAACCGGTTGAAATAACTCTTTGAGTATTTTCAAACCACCTGCAATGGTACCCGGAGAAATTGGTAAACCCATTTCCCCGTACTGATTCAAAAGTCTATTAGTCGGTTGGCTGTAATGAAACTTGTTTAATAAAATTGCCTCCCAGATCGATATTCCATATGGACTTCTTTTAATAAGTTGAGGAGGGGCGGAACCAGCGATGATTGTATTTGGTATTCCTTTACAGGAGCAATTTTTTTTCATACACACACGTATGTTCTTACGAGTATACGCTTTGACTTCAACTTCAATAATTTCTATTTCTTGATTTTCATCCTGAACATAGGATGTACCGCATTTTTCACATTGAGGTGTTTTTTCAAAATCAATCACTTCTTCTTTTTCAGGAAGATTCGGGCGTGGGGTTCGCCCATGGCCTTTACTGCCAGGTTGTTGGCCGCGTGGACGTGGAGATGGAGAAGGGACTGACTGGCCTTCATTATCTTTAGATTTTCCCTGCTCATTTGAATTTCCGAATAAACGGGATTTTAATCCTCGAATTTCACCTTCAAGCTCTTTTATTTTTTGTTTTGAAATTTTTTCACGTTCGATTACTTTTTTGTGTAAGGCCTGCCAATAGCCAACACCATGCTTAAGTGTTAAATATTCTTTTTCTGGAATGGTAACATGCGGTAGGGGCTCAGCAAGAAGTTCGATTAATGGCTTATCTATGCCAGTGCTGATGGACAGTGAAATTTTATGCAAAGAAGCAGTCATGCTTATTCTTTTATCAGAAAATTTGTGGAGTGTCCCGTACTATTTTTTAATTCTTAAAAAGAAGCCGAATATTTACTCTTAATCTGGGGAAAATTATTAATGATCTGCTGGATATTTCCCGACTCGAATCGGGAAAGGCAATGAAGATTGTTAAGGAAAAATTTGTCATTCAGGACATCCTTGTGGAAATTATCCCCCGTCTTCACGGCCTTACTGACAAGCATGACTTTGTCTCTAATTTTTCCAAGGGAAAAATCCTGATTAATGCCGATAAAGAAAAAATAAGCCAGGTTCTCATCAATCTGCTGAGTAACGCAATTAAGTATTCTCCAAACGGTGGGGAAATTCAGGTACAGTGCCAGATAGAGAATGATTATGTTGTTTGTGCTGTTATCGATCAGGGCATCGGCATGACGTCTGAACAGCTTGCCCATATTTTTGAAAAATTTTACCGGGTAGACTCCACTAACAGTGCCCCTGAAGGAACCGGACTGGGCATGACCATTGTTAAACATATCATTGATGCGCATGAAGGCGAAATATGGATTGAAAGCCAGCCGAATGAAGGAACCAAGGTTATTTTTAAAATCTTGATGGCATGATTTGATTTGCTTGGCCAGCTGACAGGTAAAATGCTTAACCTTATGAGGGTTTTGCAGAAATAACTTTTCTGCACGTAGCAACACTATATATTGACAATGCAAGAATATGGCGAATACATGTAGCGAGCAAACCTGAATGTTTTTATTTCTGCAAGCAGCTCTTATGAATACATTATAACCCTTAAAAAAATGAGGAATAACCAATGAAAAAAATTCTTGTTGTTGATGACCAGATGGAGGTCAGAGAGTTGGTGGAGGTAACATTAAGTATTGGAGACTATGAGATAACCCAGGTGGAAAGTGGTGAAAAAGCGATTGAAACAGCCAGGGATATCATCCCGGATTTAATTATCATGGATATAATGATGCCCGGGGGCATAGATGGCCTGGAAGCAACCCGGCGGATCAGAGAAATTCCAGAACTGAAAAACAGCCGGATCATTATGCTCACAGCCAAGGGACAGAAGAGTGATATCCAAGCCGGCCTGGATGCCGGAGCGGAGGATTATTTCATAAAACCTTTCAGCCCCTTGGATTTAATTAATAAAGTTGAATCTATCCTCGGCAGTTAGATCCTGTTTAAAAAGTCAAAACCCAAGACCAAAAATACTGGGTATTGTAGAGATTCTGAAAAAACGTATTTTTGCAATTAGCTGATATTATTGCCATCTCACCGGGAGAGCCTGTTTAAAAATTCAGGCTCTTAGAACGGCTCAAAACTAAAGGAAAAAAGGAGACCTTTTATGCCAGACAAGGATCCCAGACAGACTGATCCCCAGAGTGAACAGATCAGAAAATATGCTGAAGATCTTGCCACTGTATACAAATCCGAAAAGGCCAAAAGGGATGAGTTGACAAAAGTCTATGCCCAAATGCAGGAATATGCAAAATCCCTGGCAGCATCTGTCAAGGAGGTAAAGGAAGCCAATAAAAATCTTGAGCACGCATACCTTGACACCATCCAGCGCCTTGTTATGGCGGCAGAATACAAGGATGAAGATACCGGTGACCACATTCTCAGAATGAGCCGTTACAGTGCCCTGATCGCCGAAAAGATGAACCTTTCGGATGCAATGGTGAAAAGTATTCTTTTTGCCGCGCCCATGCATGATATCGGTAAGATAGGGATTGCAGACAGCATCCTCTTGAAGCCAGGCAAA
Source organism: uncultured Desulfocicer sp. (assembly GCA_964433355.1). Taxonomy (GTDB): domain Bacteria; phylum Desulfobacterota; class Desulfobacteria; order Desulfobacterales; family Desulfobacteraceae; genus Desulfocicer. The sequence continues at coordinate 63,280 of CAYSSE010000002.1, read as the reverse complement.
TTGACCAAAGAAGAATTTGATACCATGAAAACCCACACCACTATCGGGGCGCATATCCTGGCGAACTCAACGGCTGAAGTTCTAAATATTTCCCAGCAGATCGCTATCTCCCATCATGAAAAATGGAATGGCACCGGTTATCCCCAGGGCCATGCCGGAGAAAAGATACCAATGGCCGGTCGGATCGTCTGCCTTGCAGATGTATTTGATGCCCTCACCTCCAAACGCCCCTATAAAGATCCATATCCTGTTGAGGTGGCGCTTGATATCATCAAAAAAGAACGGGGGGAACAGTTTGAGCCGCGAGTGGTTGATATATTCCTGGCAAATATTGATGGAATACTCGCTATTAAAGAGGAAATAGGGGAGGCCGGCGATATCTCATTGGCTGATTTTATCTGGAGTGAAAGGGATCGGGAAGAGTCCACTTAACCAAAAAAGAAACACCCCTTTCGGCATTCTTTTATAAGAAAATCCCGGCAAACCAAGGTGCACGTAGGGGCAGAATCTATTTCTGCCCTGAGCGTTTGTTCAACCATGTTGTTTGACATATTCGTACATCACAATGGATGCGGCAATGCTCACATTAAGGCTTTGCACCTTTCCAAACTGGGGAATGGCCACCCGCATGACATTGGCGTATTGATCCGGATCAAAGCTGATACCGAACTCTTCATGGCCCAGCACAAAGGCACTTTTTCGGGGAAGGGGAGTGGTAAAAAGTGAGGTGCCTTTTTGGGGCTCCAGGATCACCAAGGTATGATCATTCTGGGCCAAGGTTTGGTAACAGGTGTCAAAATCATCGTAAAATTTTGCAGGCACATGCTTAAATCCCCCCATTCCCGGGGCCGGATCAAAATGGTCAATACCCACCAGATCCACCCGGTGGACCCCAAAGGCATCTGCACTGCGGAAAATCTTGCCCACATTATAGGAGGGTTTGAGATGATCCAGCACAATGATCATTTCATGGATGCCCGGTTTTGCCAGTACATTTCTCTGCTTTTGACGTCGGAAACGCCGTTGGGCATTCTGGACCTCTCTTTTCATCATTGCTCTTACTTTGTGTGGGCCGCTCATGGGATTTTCCCTTTTATTTCAAAAGCACCTATGATGTGCCATTAATTTTATTGCAAAAATTTATCTGGCGTGGAAATATTCAAGGCTGTCAAGTTTTATGTGTTACCCTTGATTGCCAGAAAGAGACCGTCTTTTAACATATTTTTTACGGAGATGCAATTTCAGGCTATCCACTTAAGCCGGGATATTCTCAAGGCTTTCTATGTGGATAATTAGGTTTCAGCCCTTAACTTTCAGACTGCTAAGACGCTTAATTTTAAGGGCTGTTCCGCCTTAAGTGGGTAGCCCAATTTCAGGGAAGAACTATTTAAACGGATTCTACATATTGATACAGGATATTATTTATGGCTTATGATCATTCTATTGTCGCGCCCGGCAAGACCAGTGGAACGGTTTTGTCACAGTCGGGTGAAAATATGTCCCCTCCCCATGACTGGGAGTTTCTGCCCGCAGGCGACGCAGCAATAACCAGAAGTGTAAAGGCAAAGGGGCCGACTTGGGTCGTACAGGTACGCAGGGGCAGGCGTATGATCTCAAAGGGGATTTGGGCCAATGCAGCCCATATTCTGGAATCACGGGAAAAGGTCCAGGCTAAAAGAGCAACCCCGGAATATGAAAAGCAGCGAAAACGAGAACTTGCCAGGCGGGGAGCCAAACAGTCGGCCTATGTCGGTGAGTTTTATGAAGAAGTCCTCAATTATTTGAAGTTTCATCCCAAATATGAGGATCAGGCCAGCGTTTTGGCAAAAAAGATTACAGAACACGCAACGCCAGTGGGTAGCGGAACGGTGGCCAGGACCCAGCGAATTCCCGTTGCCCAACGGGCTGAAGCGGCTGTGATTGCCTGGATGCGCCACGGAACCACGGCCTATGAGTCCATGAAAATTGCCAGAATAAAGGGGAGAAGGCGGGAGGTCAGGCGGCAACTTGCTGCAAAATCCGTTGAGGTTTTGCAGGGGTATCGGCAGGGTAGGGATATTCCAGATAATTGCCCTTTGAAAAAGGCTTTATCCTGGGATGTATAGAGTCAACCACCCTCCTGAATCAGTGATTCAGAAGGGGATTCCTTGGCGCACTCTTGTGGATTTACTGGAGCCAGCGATTGGCTAAAATTCCAAAGCATCAAATATTTTACCATGTTTTCCTTCCCCTCAATTGTATTGTTGAAGTAAAAAAACTTGAATCATCATGTTCGTTAAGCATCAAAAAAGAGTGCATGCATTTTTTTTGATGTGGAGATTGGGAAATTTGGCACGGTTCAAGGTGTCATTTTTGAATATGGAAGGCGTAATTCAATTCCAATAATTGTTGACAAAGATCTAGCCGATATAATAAACAAAGCATAGCAACTACTTTTTAGTTGCAATAATGTTTTTTAGGACTTAGAATGGGGAAAAAGGAAAAACTGCGCGAAAGGTTATATTCAAAACCCAAAGATTTTAAGTGGAGTGAACTATGTACTCTTCTCGGGCACCTTGGGTATGAGAGACTTGAAGGTAAGGGATCTCGCGTTAAGTTTTATCGTGAATCACCAAGGAGTCTTATCACTCTGCACAAACCACACCCTGGCGAAATTTTAAAGGAATATCTAATAAAAGAGGTTATTAAAAAATTGAAAGGAGTAGGCGATGGAAACGATTAAGTATAAAAGCTTTATTGGGTCTGTCGAAGTAAGCATTAGTGATAAATGTCTTTATGGGAAAATTTTATTCATTAATGATCTTGTCACATATGAGGCGAATTCTCCAGTTGAAATCGAAAAAGAATTCAAGGATGCCGTTGATGATTATATAGAAACCTGTAAAGAACTTGGTATTGAACCCCACAAATTTTTTAGTGGGTCCTTCAATATTCGAATCGGCCCAGAAATGCATGAGGCATTAGCCATGCTTTCAATAAAAAATGATAAACCAATAAACGTATTGATGAAAGAAGCGGCACGACAATATCTGTATTGATATTGAACATGATAATCCATGGACAATATCATTCTTTTAATCACGATAATCAAAGTGAAAGTAGTATTGCCTTTTTGTGAGAACTCGTTCAAATAGAAAGCATAGATTATCTTGAACACTATAGGGGTGAGATTCCTGGGGCCACTTTTTTTACATAAATTCAGGGAGAAGACTACACCCTAAATTATCTTGATAATATGTCCATGGATTATCAAGATCACTCTCATCCCAACGGCTGCGACATTTTTTAAGATTTCCCAGAATTCATCCAGATGTTTCATGTCTTTGGGTGGGAATATTTTCCAGGATAATGCTCACCCTACCGCCTCCTGGCAGTTCAAGTTCCATGGTATCAATGGTCGACAGGCTGTTACTGAACTAAAAATATTTTCATAAACATACCATATACTCTAATTGTTGTCTCAAGAAGACACTACATATTGTGTGGTGGATTTATAAATAATGCACTCCGTAACAGCCTGTTAAATTAGCGCCCTTTGGGCGGGCTTTTGTCTGGCTCAATATTTTATTTTAACGTATAATTGTCTGGCATTTATTTCGTATCAAAAAATGAAAATTCCTATACTATCGAGTTATAATCATCAAAAAAGAGAAGAATACTGATCAATGTAATCGCATCCATAACCATAAAAGAAGGCAGGGTTCCGGAGTCTATTGAAATTTTCAAGGCCAATATCCCTCTGGTTCTCAAGGAAAAGGGTTGCATAGGGTATCTGCCCACCATGGACGTGGACTCCGGCCTGCCTTTCTATGAACGGGATGAAGATGTTGTTACTATTGTTTAGCAATGGGAAACCCTGGCAGATTTAAAGGCCCATCTGGCGGCCCCTCAATTGCCGGTACGCCGGAACGTTTTCATGAACTGATTGTGGAGGTGTTTCGCCTGCGTGTGCCGGATCTTTTGGACAGCAGTTCCCATGGTTTTTCCATGGTGTCCAGCTTCCAAACGGTCTGGATCAACTCTTCCACGGTGTCCAAAGGAAGAATACCACCGGCAAATCGTCTGAACTTATCTTTAATCTCCTGATCTGTCAGGGGATAATTCCAATCCCCCTTTAATTTTTCAGCCTCTGCTTTTAATGTCTGCCCCGCCGTTGTTTCAATGGTGAGTCGGGCCAGGGTACTGGCAGGATATTTATTTTGTATATCTTCATCCACCGACAGGGTGACTTTCCGGGCCAGGGCCGTCACCCTATCATCAACAAATCGGTCAGCTCGCATCTGCCTGGGGGTTAATTCTCCGTCCAGGGCTGCCACAGCCAGGAGAAAAGGAATACTGTACTGGGCCTGTTCCACGCAGTCGGGAACAATGGTGTCCAGCAAAGAGGCATAATAAAAGGTGTCCACATGGATGCCTTTGATATCGCCTGCAACCAGTTTGTTTCTTTCCATCAGTTCAAACAAAAGATCCAGTGCACAATGGGTCCAGCGGCAGCTGGGATATTGTTTAAAATAAAGATTTTCCATTTCATAGTGATCTCCGCAGGTATTCACCTTGGCAAGATCTTCCTTACCTCTGAAAAGGGTCAGGGTGCCAGTAATACCCACCCTGGCCATCATGGCGGCGTTCAGGCCCGTGGCCGCGGACCAGCCCATACCTTCTTTCACCGTGGGGATGCGGCGGTCTTCAATCCATCCCATGAGCTGGCAGCTGGGTGTCTGTACTTCGGTGATGCCCAATGCCTGTTCCATCTCCCGGGCATTCAACCCCATGAGATGCCCCACAGCGGCGGTGGCTCCAAAGGTGACCCAATTGCCGGAGCCATAGTAGGTCTCACCGCTGTTGATGGCAAGCCCACATCTTAAGCCCACCTCATACCCTGCCACCAGGGCCTCCATAAACTGTTTTCCATTGACTTTTAGCACCTCTGCTGCAGCAAAGGCCGCTGGTAGAATCACCCCACCCGGATGCCCCTTGGCCATGCGATGGCCGTCGTCACCGTCCAATACGTTGGCAATCACCCCATTGACATTGGCGGCCATGGTGGGGTTGATGGGTTCTTTAATCCCTATGACGGTTGTGCCGTCGGTCTGCCGGGCACTCTGGGCCAGTTGGGACATCTGTTGGCCAGCCACGGTGCGGGTACCGGCAATCATGCAGCCCAGGGCATCTAAGACCACCCGTCGTACCTGGTTGATGACTTTTTCAGGCAGGGTCTCATAGCTCACCTGGGTGGAAAAATTTATCAGTTGCGATGCTTCGTGTTTCACAATTTTCTCCATAATTACAAAGTGTATTAAAGTCTTAGGCCACTTTAAAATTTAATGTTCGATGATGCGTTTTTGGAGCTGATCTCAATATATTTTTTTAGCGCATTGTCAATATCGCTATCCATGGGTGGTTTAACATAGGATTCCAGACGATGAGTCACGGCGTCACTGGCCATTTCATGTGCCCATTTTTTACCGTTTTTGCACCATTTGTCATGGTTTGATTTATTGAACAGCTTGTTTTGGAAAAAAGCAGTTCGGCATCGTTTCATGGTGTGCATGTGGGAGAGATATTGTCCGTCTGCCCCAATTTCTTTGATGAGATCAATGGCAAAGGCTTCATCGGAATAGTCAACGGGTGCCACCATCTTTTTCACCACACCGCACAGTTCTTCATCTGCCAAAAATTTTTCATATCCCATGGCAATGTAGGCCCCTAAAATACCACAGCAATGGAGGGACATATTCACCCCACAGGTGGCTGTGGTCCCCAAAATCAATGAAGCCTCCGCACCTGCCTGGTAATCCGGTGCCAGGGAATCGGTGAAGGCACCACCGGCCCGGGTGGGGATGTTGTAATATCTGCCCATTTGTGCATGCACAGCAATATTTTGGACAAGTTCCGGTGATCCAGTGGTATATCCCCCTGTTTTCATATCAAGGGGCGTTCCCCCAGCTCCATATACCACAGGTGTACCCGGGTGGAGCAATTGAGTGAGACAGATACCGGCAAGATTCATGGCATTTTGCATCACCTGGGTGCCTGCCCCGGTGATGGGACTGGTGGAACCCATCATGGAACCACTGTGGATAATCACAGGTTGTCCTTTTTCAGCGTAGATCATAAGCGCATCGGTCATTTCATGGGCAAACTGCAACGGCGCAAGGGAATTGATTAACCCCATCACCACAGGTCGGTCCAAGGTGTTGAAAATGATCTTTGCCATGTTTAAGCTGTCCCGGGCGGCCCGGGGGGAAACGGTGCTGCCCATGGTGGGCTTATCGCTCAGGGTAAAATTGCTGTAAAGCATTTTAAGATGCCCGGTGGTGGCAGAAAGTTCTGATGGCTGAACCATAATGGACCCCAGAAAATCAAGATAGGGGGAGGTGTGGGTAAGTTTACAGAAGTTATCGTAATCATCCATGTTGGCATTGCGCATGGTCCCATTTTCCTCAAGGATAAATGGAGCTCCATACCCTGGACCCATTTGGTGATGATCCCCCCCCATGGGGATGGATCGTTGTTCATTCCTGGCATGCCAGGGAAAGGAAGAGGGAACCGAAGAGAGGGCTTTTTCAATTATTTTTTCATTGAAAAAAACGGTTTCATTACGGATGTCAACACCGTGTTTTGCAAACACCTCCAGGGCTGGCTTTGAATTGAACCGAATGCCTGCTTCAGCCAATATCTGCAGGGAAAATTTGTGCATTTTCAGTTGTTCTTTTTGGGATAATGGCCGGGCCATGGGATTCATTAATCTTTCCTTTGAGGGAATGTCGCTGGGGCCAAGACACTACAACAGTCTCACGGCCTTTCAGGGCGGGTCTATAGATTAAAAAGAATATCATTTTCAAGATAGGCTTGTTCAAGTTTTTCCTGGTGCTTGTTCAGTTCTTCTCCTCTCAGTTCTGCCAGGGCATGGACAAGATAATTGATAAGGCAAGCCAGGGAGGTGATACTGCCCAGAAAAGGGATGGAAAGCATGGGGGCGGTCAATGCATGGGTGCTGAACTGCAAAAGAGGGCAGGATGAGCTGTCTGTGAGAACGATGAGGGGATGACCCTGCCGACGTGCCATTTTGCCGATGCGTATCAGTTCATTGGGATAGCGGGAGGTGGCCACAATTACCACAACCGTATTTTCAGGAGCAATGGCCAGCCAGTCAATGGCGGTGCGATCACTCCCTTTGAGTATGGTGACATCCTGTCGGATTTTAGTCATGGTCCATCCCATGTAGTTGGCCAATGAGTAGGAAAGGCGTGAACCAATAACCAGCACCCGGGATGCGTCTGACAGGTGCTCAATGATTTTATCTGCTTCGTCCATGTCCAGGTTTTTAGCAAGGAAAGAAAGGTTTTCAATCTCCTGCTCCACCACCCGGGTAAATGCATTGTGCTCCCCGTCTTTGGATTCAATGGTGATGCGACTTCTTTCCAGAAGTGTCAACCCCGTGTCAATGTGATCTCGCAACTGCTTGATGAAAACTGCATAGCTTTCATAACCCAATTGACGCACAAAACGTACGATGGTGGCTTCGCTGACACCGCTTGCCGCTGCCAGTTGACGGGTGGTCATGAACACCGCTTTTTGGGGGTTGTCCAGAACATAATCCGCTATGATTTTGTTTTTGGGTGTCATTTGGGGAGATGTGGCTTTGATCACTTTTTCCAGGGTGGGAGAATCTGGACTCATTTATTGGCGTTCCTTTGTCATAAATCAAATTAATGTTGGCATGCGTCACCCGTGAGGCTGTTGATATTAAATCAACAGGCTCATCTATCATTTTACATTTTTCAGGGTGCCTTTCTTTTTTGAAGGGATAGCCCATCAATATATGTCAACGTAAGAAAATCATCATCGAGTGTAACGTATTTTTGAGGCCCTATGTAAAGATGTCTTAATTTAAACATATATTTCTCTCTTTGTCTCCTTGGATTTAATACATTAAAAAAAAAGAATTTACAATGAATGATCGAGTTCTTTCATTATATCATCCATGGTTCATCCGTACATGACAGGTTTTGTAATCATCTTTCATGGATTATTGGAATCTTCCATGGTGTTTCCCTGGAATGATGGGCTTGATCATAAGATGGGTCACCCTTGCATAGAACCAATGCAATATATTTCTAACCATCTGTAATCGATATTTAATCTAATCTATTAACTATTTAAAGATACCTGCACACGTGGCCAAATTTATGATCAAGCCTGGAGTTTGTGATGTATGAAAATTATTTTGAATCAAATATTATCAATATTGATGCTTTTTGATTCATGGGATAGTTGGATAAAATTCGTAATTTCATGAAGTTTTTATCGACCCATGTGGGGTTTGATTTATGTGACTATGAAACACAAAATTAGCGTTTTGAAAAAATGTTCTTTGAATTATTGGAGCCCAATGCCAGTTCATATACAGAGTAAGAAATAAACTTTGAACACTATGATTTTATTACATTGCAACATAATATTTTTTAAGAAAGTGGTCCATTTTGTTTTATAAATGTATATTAAAACAACGATAACACCTTTTTCCTTAATAAGAATGCTGGATTTAATCAAAAAAATATTTTAATTTGCTTGACAATATAGATTGTGTTCGATATAGTTTTGGAAAATAGTTAATGGTTTTGCTCATTGACTTGTGCTTTTGGCTGGTTCTATTAAAAATGCATGCTTCATTGACAACAATAAAAATATAGGGAGAAAAAATGGAAACACCACAATTTAAAATCGGTAGACCTGACAACACCTGTGAAATCGTTCAAGGAGAAGAGCAGTTTCTCATTACTTGTAACGATGGAACGAAAGTACAGATACGCGCTCACGATTATGATGAAATTTATAAAATTCCAGGGCTTTACGAATACCTTTTTTATAAAAAATATAAGTGCAGCTCTCCCAGGGTGATCTGTTCCGAATTGGCCAATGCAGTGGAAAAATCCAATCAAAAAATGGACGAACTCAGGGTGTTCGATGTCGGGGCCGGAAATGGTATGATCGGTGAAGAATTGATTTCGGCTGGCGTAGACACGGTAATCGGGATCGATATTATCGAAGAGGCTGCCATGGCTACGAAACGGGATCGACCCGGCGTCTATGATGAATACTTCGTGGAAGACCTTACGAAGCTTCCTTCAGAAGTGAAAAACAAAATCACCCAAGAGCATTTGAACTGCATGACACTGGTCGCTGCCCTGGGATTTGGAGACATTCCACCGGAAGCATTTGCAAAAGCGTATAATTTCATTGATGATTCCGGATGGATCGCCTTTAACATCAAAGATGAGTTTTGTTCGGAAGAAGATCAGACCGGTTTTGCCAAATTAATTGAAAACATCTCTGAAAACAGTCTGTTTGAAATAAAGTCAAAAAAACACTATACGCACAGGCTCTGTCAGGATGGTACTCCCCTCAATTACTATGCCATCGTTGGAAAAAAACAAGAAGATATCCCCACCAGCCTACTCCTCGATTGCTGCTGATTCTCCCGCCGCTTTAAGTTTTCCTTTTATGGTAAAAATTTGTTTTTGTTTTTCATTTCAATGAGCAAAACGATCGCATTGACCGGATCTATTGATATCTAATAGTCATTATACCGATTTAGGCTAAGTCTTTGATTTTGTTAAATTTTTAAAAATCATTTTCTCAATAAAATCAATTAGGTTGTGGAAAATTGATATAATGTCTAATGTTATTGAAATATATATTTTGACGCTGTCGAAAGGCAGTTTCTTTTAAGGAGTTGAGACGTGAAACCGCTGGAAATCGAAACATTCAAACCCAGACTCAAAGTATTGAACAAAGAACAGGCATGGGCCATCCATACCGCCGCCCTTGAAATCTTGGAAAAGACCGGTTTCAAAATGGAACATGCGGGTGTACGGGAGATGCTCATTGATGCCGGATGCCGAGTGGAAAAGGATGATTGGTTGACCATGCCCGCCTATCTGGCAGAAGATGCCATTCGTTCCGCCCCGCGTGTGATTGATCTTTATGACCAAAAGGGTAACAAGACCATGCCGCTGGTTGAGGGTAATTTTTTCTACGGCACCGGATCGGACACCATCTTTACGGTGGATATCGAGACCGGAAAACGACGCCGAACACGACTGGCGGATACCGGCAATTTCGCTACCCTGGTCGATGCCCTTCCCAACATGCATTTTTCCATGTCCATGGGGAACCCTGAAGATGTGCCGATAGAAGAAATTTACGTTCATGTCTTTGCAGAGATGGTCAAAAAGAGCAACAAACCCATTTGTTTCATTGCGGACAGCGGCAAAGATATCCGAAAAATATACGATATTGCCTGTGTTATTGCCGGGGGAGAGAAAGAATTTCAGAAAAAACCCTTTTTGTTGAACTACTCCGAAGCCATCAGTCCATTACGATTTCCGGCCAATGTCATGGACAAACTGCTGTTTTGTGCAGAAAAAAAGATTCCCATCTGTCTACCGTCGGGTTGCAACGCCGGAAGCGGGGCTCCGGTAACCTTAAGCGGGGCCATGGCCCTGGGGATTGCCGAAAACCTGGTGGGGCTTGTCGTCCATCAATTGGCCGGTAAAGGCTCCCCTTTTCTATTTGCCCCCAATGTGAGCATTCTCGACATGAAGAGTACGGTGGTCTCCTATGGTTGTACGGAGTGGTGCCTCACCCAGGCGGCCCTTGCGGATATGCGGGACGAGATTTATGACATTCCCATTTGGTCTTATGCCGGGGCGACGGACTCAAAGGTGATTGATGCCCAGGCCGGTGCCGAAGGGATGATGTCCATCATGACCTCCATGCTCTCCCGCTGCAACGTCATCCACGATGTCGGCTATATTGAGTCTGGACATACCTCTTCATTGGAGATGGTGACCATGGCCAATGAATTTGTCGCCATTAGTCGATTTTTCACCGAAGGGATACTCGTCAACGATGAATCCCTGGCACTGGAAGTTATTGATCGTGTGGCAAAAGGTCCCAATGGATCTATATTTTTAGCCGATCCCCACACATTCAAAAACTTCAAGACAGCCCATCATCTACCGGAGCTCATGGATCGCACCCGCTTTGATCATTGGTCGCAGGACGGCGGAAAAGATCTCAAATTACGTTGTACGGAAAAAACGCGCAAAATTCTATCGACCCATCAGGTGGATCCCAAGCCGGACAATGTTCTCAATGAGATCGAAGCCATCCTCCAGAGGGAAGGCTGACATGACCGTTTTATATAAAAAGCCCCGCGTTTGTGGGTTCTCGGGTTTTCATGATTTGTTGTGTCAGGAGGCCTGACATGATCATTTATATGAAAGACTCAATCGTATTCGATACGCGATCACAACTGATTGTAGAACCTAATTGCTGTAGCAATATTTAAGATTCAAGAAACAGGAGAGAACGAAAAATGAGCGATAAAAAATCAATGCTTTTTACATCGGAATCCGTCACCGAAGGACACCCTGACAAGGTGGCTGATGCCATATCAGACAGCATTCTGGACGCCATCATGGCCCAGGACACCGCGTGTCGTGTGGCATGTGAAACCCTCGTTACAACGGGTCTTGTAATGGTGGCCGGAGAGATATCCACCCAGTGTTATGTGGATATTCCGGCGGTCGCAAGAGAAACCATTCGAGATATCGGCTATCATTCGTCCGATATGGGCTTTGACTGGCAGACCTGCTCCATGATCACGAGCATCGACCATCAGTCCCCGGACATCGCCCAAGGCGTGAATGAGGGCAGCGGTCTTTACAAAGAGCAGGGCGCCGGAGACCAAGGAATCATGTTCGGTTTTGCCACCGATGAGACCCCGGAGCTCATGCCCATGCCCATCACCTATGCTCACAAACTCACCAAGCGGCTCAGCCAGGTGAGAAAAAACGGTGCCCTTGATTTTCTGAGACCTGATGGAAAGTCACAGGTAAGCATTGAATATGTGGACGGCGTTCCTAAACGGGTGGATACGGTGGTCATTTCATCGCAGCACACCCCCAATGTGGCCTATGAAGATCTGAAAGGGACAATCATCAAAGAGGTGATAAAAAAGGTGATCCCTGAAGATATGATGGATGGAGATACCCAATTTTTCATCAACCCCACGGGAAAATTTATCGTCGGCGGGCCCATGGGAGATTGCGGTTTGACCGGACGAAAAATTATCGTTGATACCTATGGCGGTCAAGGAAGCCATGGGGGCGGCTGTTTTTCCGGAAAAGATCCCTCCAAGGTGGATCGGAGCGCATCCTACATGGGTCGCTATGTGGCCAAAAACCTCATTGCCGCTGGCGTTGCCAAAAAATGTGAGGTTCAGCTCGCCTATGCCATTGGCGTGGCAAAGCCGGTCTCCATGCTGGTCGATTTCATGGGCACGGGGAAAATATCTGAAAAAAAAGCCACGGAGATCATTGATGACGTGTTCAATCTCACCCCCGGCGGTATCATCAAAGAACTGGATCTGCTCCGGCCCATTTACCGTAAAACCTCCGCCTACGGCCATTTTGGAAGACAAGATCCCGACTTTACCTGGGAGAGAACGGACAAAGCTGAAGAGATTCGGGCCAAAGCCGGACTCTAATCGGAATATATCCAAATAACAATTGTGTCAGGTTCACCTGACACAATTGTTATTATTGGAGACAGATTTAAACCTGTCTCCAATAATTATATAATGTGGGAAACCCCAACCCATAAGCCTCTCCCCGTTTTCTTGTTTTTTTTGACAAGAACTGGAGACTAACGCACTAAAATAATTAAAATTAAAATTGATGATATTCAATTTAGGAGTTGCAATATGTACCAACCCAATAGTAAATCCTCGTTCATGGAGTTAGATTTAAAATTACCATATAAAGTAAAAGATATCACCCTTGCCTCGGACGGCCACAAAGATATGCAGCTGTCCGAGCGTGAAATGCCCGGTCTCATGGCCATCCGTGAGAAATATGGAAAGACAAAACCCCTCAAAGGACTCAAGATCATGGGGAGCCTGCACATGACCATTCAGACGGCCATGCTGATCGATACCCTTTCTGAACTGGGAGCGGATCTCAGGTGGGCCACCTGTAATATCTTCTCAACCCAGGATCATGCTGCGGCCGCCATTGCGGAAAAAGAATCTGCTGTGGTTTACGCCTGGAAAGGGGAGACACTGGAAGAGTTTTGGTGGTGTACGGAACAGGCTCTGACCTGGCCCGACGGCAGTGGACCGGATCTCATCGTGGATGATGGCGGCGATGCCACGCTATTTGTTCATCAAGGGGCCAAAGTGGAAAAGGATCCATCCCTTCTCGACAAAACATCGGGCAGTGCCGATGAGCGTCTTTTGATGGAGCGGATTCGATACAGCTTGGAAAAGGATCCGACAAAGTGGACACGTATTGCCGAGAAGATCAAAGGCGTATCCGAAGAGACCACCACCGGGGTACACCGGCTCTACCATCTGGCAGCAGACAAGAAACTGCTCTTTCCCGCCATCAACGTCAACGACTCGGTTACCAAATCGAAGTTCGACAACCTCTATGGATGCCGGGAATCCCTTGCCGATGGCATTAAAAGAGCCACCGACATTATGCTGGCCGGAAAGGTCATCGTCGTGGCTGGCTACGGCGATGTGGGTAAAGGGTGTGCCGACTCCATGAAAGGGTACGGTGCCCGGGTGATCATTACGGAAATCGATCCCATCTGTGCCCTTCAGGCCGCCATGGAAGGGTTTCAGGTGATGACCATGGAGGAGGCGGTGCCTCAAGGTGATATCTTTGTCACGTCCACGGGAAGTTATCAGGTCATTCGTGCCAAGCATATGGTTGAAATGAAGGATGAAGCCATTATCTGCAATATCGGTCATTTCGATAACGAGATCGAAATGGGATATCTGGAGAACAATCCCGCCCATACCAAAACCGTCATCAAGCCCCAGGTGGACAAATGGACCCTGGAATCGGGCCGATCGTTGATTGTGTTGGCTGAAGGAAGATTGGTGAACTTGGGCTGTGCCACGGGTCATCCCAGTTTTGTGATGAGTTGCAGCTTCAGCAATCAGGTGCTGGCCCAGATCCGGCTGGCCGAGAAGCCTCATGAGAAAAAAGTCTACACGCTCCCTAAGGAGCTGGACGAAGAAGTCGCTCGCCTCCATCTGGATCGATTGGACATTCGCTTGACTAAGCTTAGCCAGGAGCAAGCCGATTATCTCGGGGTTCCTGTGGAAGGGCCCTTTAAATCCGACCATTACAGATATTAAAGATATCGACATATTTAAATGAGTGCCCCTTTCTTTGGCATCTTTCATTTCCCGCTTTACACTTTTCAGACCGATCTGCTTATTTTCGGGAAATTTGATAAAAAAATGTAAAGTATTTTTGAAGTTACATGAAAGATGCCCTTTTTTTGATGAGCAGTGGGCAATCATTGGAATAAAATCCCCCCCCCCTTTCCATGACTGGAGAGGGGGAGGATGCGCGTTGAATCTTGGTATAGCCCTCACTGAGATGGAAACGACAATGACTTAACTATTATTATGACTTGTAGGTGATATTTGTGTCAGACATTCAACTAAACAGTGCAACCATAACGGCTGTCGGCAGTGCCCTGGTGGATCTGTTGATCCATGAAGACGATGCATTTTTAAAATCCATTGATAAAGAGAAGGGGGGGATGACCCTGGTCGATGATCATGAAATTCAATATGTATTGTCAAAAAGCGGAAAAGATCCGGAAATCGTGCCTGGTGGATCGGCCTGTAATACCATTTGCGGCGTTGCCGAGCTTGGTGGAAAATCGGGATTTATCGCCAAACGGGGAAACGATAACTTTGGAGATAACTATGAGAAATATTTGAGAGAGATCGGTGTCTCCCCCTGTTTTTATAGTTCGGATACGCCCACCGGAAAAGTGCTTTCCATCATCACCCCCGATGCCCAGCGCTCCATGTTCACCTATTTGGGCGCTTCGGTGGAATTACATCCCGATGAAATACGATCCGATTTGTTCAAGAATAGTGGGATCGCCATTCTCGAAGGATATCTCCTGTTTAACCGAGAGTTGATGCGTGCCGCGCTGGATGCGGCCAAAAAAGCTGGCGCCTTGATCGCCTTGGATCTTGCCAGTTATGAAGTAGTTCAAGGTTCCAAGGACATTTTAAACGGCATCATCAAAAACGATGTGGATATCCTGATTGCCAATGAAGATGAAGCTGCGGCATACACCGGCATTTCCGAAGAGATGAAGGCACTTGAAAAGATGTCCGAGCATGTGAAGATCGCCGTACTGAAGGTAGGTGCCCGGGGGAGCTTTATCTCTCATCAAGGGGACGTGATTCAGATCACGGCCGATGGTCATTCTCGAAAAGGGAATTTGGGGGACCGCATCGAAGCCTCTCAGTCGGCTGATATCAAAGACACCACCGGGGCCGGTGATTTATGGGCTGCAGGCTTTCTTTACGGCATTGCCAATGGATATTCAATGGAGCAGAGCGGTCGCATCGGTGCAGCCTGCGGATTTGAAGTGTGTCAGGTTGTGGGGGCGCAGATTTCAAAAGAGGGATGGCAGCGCATCAAAGCGTTGAAGGTCTCTTTGTAGGGAATATACAGTTAAAAATGCACCTTTTCAAATCAAATACGGATATAGATACTCAAAACAGATACAAGGCGGAAACACATTTTTCCAAAGCCATGTCAAGGGCATTTAAAGAGGAACTAAACAGCTGGATTACGCGAAAATCAAGTAGACTGCTTCCCTTTGAAGCCGTAAAAGAAAAACTTGAACTCTGGTTTGTCAAGGATATCGGTATACATTCTGTTCCCCTTGATGCCATCATCGGAAGCCAGGGGCGCTATAAAAGCTTTACACGTCACTTTCTCCCATTGGAGGAGAGTTCAAGGGAGCGTTGGAAGGAGATCGAAAATGCGATTTCATCGGGCAGAATGCTCCCACCGGTAGAGCTCTACAAGGTTTGTAATGCATACTTTGTTAAGGATGGGCACCACCGGATATCGGTTGCAAAATCAAGAAATACAGGCACCATTGATGCCAGGGTTTTCGAGTACAACTGTGATGTCTCCCTTGACAACAGCACGGATATATATATGCTGACCATCCTTGAAACCTATCACAAATTTTTGAAAGAAACCGGCTTAAAAAAAAGAAATCCTGATCTTCATCTGACAAGACTCGGTGGGTATAACATCATCATGGAACATATCCAGCGACATGCATTTTTTCTTGCCAAAAATAAAAAAAGAGAAATTAGCCTTGAAGAGGCGGCCGCATCCTGGTTTGATAACATATATACCCCCATGGCGGAAATGATTCATAAAAATAAAATAATGAATGCTTTTCCACACAGGACAGAGACGGATTTTTATATATGGATCGTAAAATATAAAAACAAAATGGTGTCAGAAAATATTTTAAAAGAAGATGCAGAAAGTATGGTTAATGAATATTCCAGAAAGTTCTCAAATCCATTCAGACAGCTCATTGGACGCGCAAAAAAATTTATGGGAATTGTAAAGTATTAAATCCATGTCATGTAAATATTCAAAGGCGGGGATCACACATCCCCGCCCAAAATTCTTTTACTTTCTTTTCTTGATAATCAGTCCAACCCCTTCAAGCCAGCTTTTTGCCACGGCCTCGGGTTTCTCTCCATTGACATTTACCCGGTAGTTTAGACGTGTCATGGTGCCCGTATCCAGAGATGAACCGATTTCATTTAATACCAGTTTCAATTGTGGATATGCCTCAAGCACTGAAGCCTTGACAACCGGTGCAGGATTGTAAATGGGAAAATAATTTTTGTCATCCCCTAAAACAGTCAGGTTGTAATCCTTGATTTCTCCATCTGTAGCAAAGGCCATACCACAGAGAGCCTGACCGTCCCTTACAGCTTTTTTGGCCAGCGGAGTCTCCATTTTGATGACATTGCCGTCCGGTATGTCCGTGCCAAAGGCAAGTCCGTAAAATTCCATCATTCCTTTGAAGCCATCCGCCCTTGAATAGAATTCTGCGTTGGTTGATACCGTCATTTTACCGGGATTCTTTTGGGTCCATGCCGCCCACTCGGAGAGGGAGTGAATACCCATCTTGTCAGCCGTATCAGCTTTCATGATAATGGCATAGGTATTGTTGAACTTCGCCGGTTCAAGCCATACCAATTTGTTTTCAACATCGTGGGCCTTAACCTTTTTGTAAAGCTCCGTGGCATCCCGAATAATTTCCGTTTGTTTAAAAAGCGAAAGCCATGCCGTACCTGTATATTCCATATACACATCAATCTGTCCCTGAAGCAGAGCTTCACGATTAACATTGGTACCGCCCAGGCTGGTGCGGTCTTCCACCGGTATTTTTCTGTCCTTGAGCAATTCAACCATGATTTTACCCAGAATAACCTGCTCGGTAAAGCTTTTGGACGCCACCTTCACAGGGCCTGCCGCAAATCCTGCCATGGGCAGAGCAAGGAAAGAAACCGCTACGATTAGAAGAACAAATTTTTTCATCAGAAACCTCCATAAATTAAATATATTATAATTAAAGCGCAAGCAACCACAGGCCTATACCTGTTATGTTCGATTACATAGCCGTCTGCGCACCATCGGAAAGAATGCCTCGGCTGACGATGAGGGTCTCCAGTTTTGCCAGCAGAAAATCTATCAGCATGGCAAGGAGGGCCACAGGTACCGCCCCCGCAGTCATGATGCCCATGTCCACCAAAGCAATGCCGGTGAAAATCCAGAAACCCAAACCACCACCGCCAATGAGAAAGGCAAGGGGTGCCGTGCCCACGATAATGGCAGACGAGGTACGGATGCCTCCCATGATGACGGGCATGGCATTGGGTAACTCTATCTGAAACATAATCTGCTTTCTGGTCATACCCATTCCCGTGGCAGCCTCGATAACATCTCTGCTCACAGAATCAATACCGGCATAGGTATTTCGAACAATGGGGGCCACCGCATGGAAAAACAGAGCAAAGAGAGCCGGAACCATGCCAATACCAGATATTCCGATCATGGGCAGTATCCCATAGGCCAGGGCAATGACACCCAGGGAAGGCACGGACTGCCATACATTAACGACGGCCATGATCACCGAAGCACTTTTCTCAAACCCCTTTCGGGTCATGACGGTTCCCAGAGTAACCCCCACAGAAATGGCAGCAGCCATGCTGATGAAGACCAGTACCATATGCTCTCCGATGAGGCGGAAGAATTCCGACATGTTTTTCAAAGTGTACGCCCATGCCCCGTAACTGACATACAGCCATAGCACAAAGGCAATGGCGACAATGTACGGAATGATTCGCTTTATCAGTTCAACCAAAGTTTTAGAATTCATGGTATCATCCTTTAAGGGTCTTTTTAATGTCCTCGGTTCTCAACCATCCAAGCACCTTTCTATCCTCATCCACCACGATCAAAAATCCGTAGTCATGGGTAAATATTTCGGAAAGCCCGTCTTTAAGACTGGCGGTTCCAGGCAGCCAGGCATTGGTCTTTTCCGTGGCATCCATAACGGTATCCACCCCGGCGGGAATAGCGTCCCGCTTGATCATACCCTTTAAGAATCCATCTGAGTCCACGGCGATCAGGTAGTCGACATTCAGCTTGACGAAAAGGTTCCTGGCAGTCTCAATGGTTTCAGTAACATTGACCACTGGAGGATTTGTCTGCATGGATTTACGTATGGTGAACAGGTTGAGGCGCTTCAATGTCCGATCTCCGCCTACAAAGTCGCTGACGAAATCGTTTTTAGGGTTAATAAGCATCTCCTCCGGGGAGGCAAACTGAACCAGATGCCCGTCTTTAAGAAGACAGATCTTGTCCCCCATCTTGATGGCCTCGTCAATGTCGTGGGTTACGAACACAATGGTCTTTTTCACCTTTTCCTGAATTCTCAGAAATTCGTTCTGGAGGTGCTCCCTGTTAATGGGATCAATGGCTCCGAAGGGTTCGTCCATCAGCATGATGGGGGGATCTCCTGCCATTCCCCTGGCAACTCCTATACGCTGCTGCTGACCGCCGGACAGCTCTCTTGGGTAGCGATCCCGATACTCCTCAGGGGGAAGGCTCACGATCTCAAGAAGGCTCTGCACTTTTTCCTGGATGCGCCCCTTGTCCCACTTGAGGAGTTTGGGAATGATGGCGATGTTTTCACCAATGGTCATGTTGGGAAACAGGCCGATATTTTGAATCACGTAACCAATCTTCCGCCGAAGTTCGATGGTATTTGTATTGGCAACATTTTGCCCGTTTATGAGTATCTTGCCGCTGGTTACAGAGATCAGTCTGTTGATCATCTTCATGGCCGTGGTTTTTCCGCACCCTGAAGGTCCCACCAAGGTACAGATTTCTCCCTCTTCCAGATCAAAGGTGAGTTTATTGACCGCCTTGATACTGTCTGCTCCCGGATATATTTTCGTCACTTTTTGAAGGCTTAACATGATTCCCATATTTTTTATCCCCTTTCTTAATTCATGCTTGAAAAAAAATCATTTTCGTCCTTATTCGACAAAAAAAACAGTGATTTCTCTCCCCGTACTAATTCTCTTCCTGTCTGATTTTCAGTCCCGTGGGGGTTAGCCACTCCTCGGCCTTGCCAAGAAACAAATCCGCAATGATGGCAAGAACACTCATCGCCACCGCACCTGCGATAACCGATGCATTGGTGGACATCTGAAGACCCTTACTGACAAATACCCCAAGACCTCCTGCCCCGATGTATGCGGCAATGGCGGCAATGGCAATCCCCATGACCATGGCGGTGCGAACACCGGCCATGATGATGGGAGCCGCCAAAGGCAGCTGTAACTGAGTCAACAATTGAAAACTCGTCATTCCCATGCCCCGACCCGCCTCTATGGTGGCGGGATCAACACTTTTTAAGGCGATGAACGTATTACGGATGATGGGCAGCAATGAATACAGGGAAAGCGCCACCACGGCAGGCACAACCCCGATACCGATACCGCTGACAGCGTCCCAGGCATTATCAATGGAGGAAAGAATGGGCATCATGAAACCGAACATGGCAATACTTGGGATGGTAATGAGAATGCTTGAAAAATACAGAACCACTCCGGCAACGGCCGGATGACGGGTGATATAGACTCCCACAGGCACTCCCACTGCCACGGCAATGCCAAGGGAAATGCCCACGATGCGGATATGCGCCACAAGTTGCTTTTGTGTTTCGTTAATATTATCGGCAAAAAATGATAGGGGTTCTGAAAAAAACAACGGCTTTACCATGGCTGAATAGGCAATTACGGAGAACCCAAGAACAAATACCAGGAGCCAGAAATCCTCAACCCCCCGCATGTTCTTTAAAATTATCAGAAGGCTCATGATGAAAAAAATAATCAGACAGGCCTGGAAACCCCATATATCAAGCGAAACAACTGGATTCAGCCTTGCGTAAAAAGCCTGATACAGATCGAACAGGTAAAACAGAACCGACAGGCTGAGGAATTGAATAAGAACATAATGGGATATCTTTCCTATATCTCCGCGTGTCATTCCGCGACGAAAATAGTACAACAGAGCAGCGGTAAAAACAATGGCCGAAATCCAAGCCATGGTACCTGACATTTTCTGAAAAATATAGATCAGCATCCCGGTCAGTATGCATATAAAGAGAAAGATACCCGGAAAAGGGGTTTTTCTCAAATTATCTTGCAGGTAAATCAGAAAAAAGATAAGGACCGTAAACAGCGGCACAATTTGAACCATCCTTAAAATATTATAGGAGTCCAGAAATTCGACATCCAGATCAACCAGGGCAGTCAACATTTTATAAGCTGAAAATCCTGAATCCTGATAAAGGTACTCTCCCGGAAACCAGGGCATGAAGAAACAGGTTAAAACCAACACCGTTGAGAGCAGAAAGAATCTGTCAAGCCAGAGCCAGGAAAAGATAGTATTCTGCATGGGTCGAGATACGGATTTCCCGCAATGATGACAGGTAACCGTATTATCGCTCAACTCTTTTCGACACTCAGGACAGACTGGGACATCAATAAACATAATCCACCTCCTGAAAATTTTGGATCTTACCGGATTAGTGTGATTGGGAGATGATTGCCGTGTGCAATCCTCAATGTTTATGCATCAGCGGCTATGAATTTTCACACAAATACGTGATGAACCAAAATGGTTAGGTTAATAAAATTATCGTTATAACGGCCATGACCAGATGGTCACAACAAAAAATAAAAATGACATGATGCCGCCCCCGACGAGGGGTTCAGAGATAAGTGCCTAACAGGCTCCTGCCATGGCTGCTCCTAATAAGGTCAGTGCAAACGGCATATGATAATCAGAAAAAGGAATGGGCTGTTTATTCCCTTTCATAGCTGAAAGCGAAATCATACCGGACAGGGGGAATTTATGCAATGCCCTTTTTTCAGGCATATTGTGAAATGCCTCCTGGGTTAGGACGATCATTCTGGCCTGTCGGCATCCAAATACAGTGAGATCATCAATGGCCTGATCAAGATAAAGTTCATTGGTGGCATCAAGGATAATAAGGTTATCCTGAAATACTTCGTAATCAGGACGCAGCCGGGGCAGATACCACTCCCCTTCGGAAAAAAAGGGCTTGTCCACCCGTTCACTCATATCGCCCGGCAGTACGCTGAGAAATTGGTCCACACTCATCCCCTGAAGATACTTGTGCTCCCATTTTTCAACCATCTCCGCCCCATACATTTCATGCATCCGTCCCCTGTTCTCCAAAATAACATATTTGGAGGCAACCCGGTTGTCCACGGTGACAAGGGAGCCGTGGGCTCCATTTCCAAAAGATTCCCACCGGGCAACCTTGGTGCCCATCTTGTCAAAAGAACGTACAAAGGGAATGCCGCTGCCGTCCGGTGAGGTGAGAAGAAGCAATGACTTATATAGACGATTACGTTCCATGACATCTGAAATATCTTCGGCAAGGTGCCTGTCGTTGAGAATGGAGAGTATCGCGCCGGGACTGAGCTTGAAGTGATTCATCAGAATCTCTGCCTTTTGGGGTTCGGACAGTGACCAGGCCCTGATGAGCAGGAGCATAATCCCGGCATACAGAAAACTGTCATTTCCTGGGGCATTATCAAATCTATAGATATATTTGCCGAAAGAGAACAAATTTTGTGGCGTATCCGTCATGAAGCCAACCCACAATAATTTAATATGTTCACATGCCGCCCATTGTTCGGGAACAATTACATCCCTTTTAGAGGATATCATCATGACAACGGATTCTTCCGGAATGGATGCATGGGACTCACCAGGCTGTAGCATCCGCATTCGACAGGGCAGGATACGACGAAGCCGTACCATCGCCTGTTGTATGGAGCCTTTTGCATCAAGGTCAAGGGGCAGAAAAAAGAGTTCTTTTGGATTCTGCCGGTCAAATAGTGTTGATGCAAAAACAGATAAATCCTCCATATCAAACTTCAGAAGCATGGACAGGGGGTCGTCATGATCAAGACATTCAGCTAATTTTCGCATCTGACGAAATATTTTCATGGCATCACCGTCAAAGGGAAAAGCCTCCCAGGCTGTGGGGGCATTCAGATCAAGCATATCCCCAGAGTCTTTAAAGGCAAGGCCGGTCCTATGCTGGATGTTGAACAGCTCACTCCTGGGACTGAACTGAGGCGGCAGAACAGATCTGGATGTGGTGACGGATTTTGCACGATTTCTGGGAAAATCATCATCTATTCCCCCCCTTGCTCTTCCGAAGTGAAAGGCCAGGTGATAATAAAAAAAAAGGTCGATGAAAGGCTGAAAACAATCATGAATCTTGGGAATAATAATAACGGCATCACAAAGTTTTACGATATGATCTTTAAGACTGCCATTCCATGTGACCACTACAAAATTAATGCCCTCACTGCCCAATTTTTCCATAACTTCCATGGCCGCTTCAATTCTCGGCCGACTGGTGGCATTAACCAAAATAAATAGATTGTCTTTATTCTTATGGATAAGGCTCAAGGGGAGTTCCCCGTAATCTACCAACCGGGTTTTTAATGACCAGGTCATCTCCTCCATCTTTAACCGGGCCTCATGCCCTGTGGCTGGCGCATGCAAATCGTCGACAATCAGAAATAACTCCTTTCCTGCCTTGGAGAAGGAAAGCGCTTCAACTGCTTTAATTATTTTTTTGTCCGAGAGCACCTGCCGCAGCATATCGGGAATCTGACGAATACTGACGGTGATGGAAAATTCCTGTTCCCTGTCTAAAAAATGCCATTTCATCCAGAGCATGAAAAGATCCAGTACAAGCAGCAGACAAAAGGTACTTTTAACGGCTGGTACGGTCACTTCTTCACCACTCATCGCATGGATAATACCACCGCTTTTGCGGGTTATGAGGGCAAGATCCCCAATAATTTTTTCCGTTACGCCAACACTTATGGCATTTATCTCATGGAGCTTTTTGGCAAGATCAACCATATCTGCAGTGGTGCCGCTCCAACTGACCATAAGAACAAGATCGCTTTGTGGCATAATCACACTGGAGAGAATTTCAATATCCACAGGCTTGAGGCAGACAACCTGAATGCCCGGGAGAATTTGTCTGAAAAAACCCGCTACATACATGCAGGTGTTGTAGGAGGAACCCATGCCCGTCAATACAATGCGTTTCATACCGGACAGGTGCTTTCCAAAGCGCCTTTGCAATACAGCGGTGTTAACCATGATGGGATTGAGGGAATCCTTCCGGTCAAGGACTGCATTTATCATCGTCTCCATCAGACCTGGGACCTCCTCCAAATGGGATTCGAAAAAGGATTTGTCCAGATCCTTGTGCACATGGGGAGGGGTTAAATTAAAAATTTCCGGTTCCAGGTCATGCAATAGGTTTCCCTGAAAATCAGAGATCTTTACCCTTCTACAGGGTATCCCGTTATTGAAATCAGTAAAAATTTTTGCAAAAATCTCCCCTCCATCCAGGGCATGCATCTCAACCCTGAAACTTGCTAATACGTGGTCAATGCGCATATTATAGCGAGCTATGATCCCCTCCAACTCTTTTTTCAATAGCGGGCTACCCTCAAGCTTGGCCACCTCTTTATCCCGCTTTTCAACCAGTAACTCATATTCCCGGCTAACTTGCGCAATTTCGAGCTGGGAAAACAGGCCCATTGCCGCATTAACATCGGATACGATCATATAATCATCCGTATCCACTCGTCTGATAATGAACAAGGGACGGTTGCAGGATGCGGCATACAAGGTGCGAGGAGAGTTCATGCTGATACCGGTAGCAGCAATCTGACCGCCCTTTCTGGTAAACTGTCGGACGGCCTGGATAAAGGCCAGCTCATCTATCTCCTGCTCTGTTTTTTCCTGAAGCTGTTTGAAAAGACGATAATTAATCGTGTTGTTACCTGCCCCGAGATTCTCTAATTCCAGCGCAACCTGAGTTTGAATTTCCTGGAACTTCTTTTTTTCACTTTTCAATGTTTCAAAATAGTATGCCCAGAAAAGCGAAAGGTATTCTCCGGAATTTTCCGTTTTAAATGAAAATCCTGCCACTTCACTCAAAAATTTCTTCATCTGATCTTCAACATCACCGGCGAACTGCCCGTTTAAGGCCGTCAATCGAGTCCCGTTTTCGTCCATGAATGGATGAGCATTCCTCACGGTCACGGAGGACTGCAATGCCCACCTGCCATGGGCTATGACGGGTTGGGAAAAGAATCCAAGGGTTTCCGGTTCCGTACTACCGAAGGGAATTGAAACACTGTGTGAAATGCTCCCATCAATGCTTGCGGACAGAGCCGGTAACCACTCATTACGTTGGAGCCATTCAAAAGCCGTTCCTGCTGCCCGGCCATATACATTCAGGGCTTTTTCCGCAGCGTACAAGGTTTTCCAATCATACCGAGTCGTTATACCCAAGGTCAGAGACGTTTGATCAAGCATTTCCTGAAGCGCTTCTGCAATAAGGGGGAAATTTGAAATACGACAGACCAGTGCCGTGTCAATTAACCTGAATAGAAACTGAATGCCATCAGCATCAAAATCATTGGGGATTTTAATGGAACAGAGCGGAAGAACTTCCCAGAGATATTTCCTGGAATTATGGTTGATATAAACCCGTTTAAAACTCTGACGAATCACTTTCTGAGGCCTAAGTTCTTCATATAGCTTTTGAAACAGATAATCAAAGGCATTAAAAATATCGCCTCTGGAAACCTTCCAACTCTCTCCATGTATCTGTTCCAGGATTACCATGTTCTGTTCCAGTTGTTCCCGCACCAGAGCCTTTATGGCGACAGAGGAAAGATTGTAGTCCAGAGCAAGGGTCCTAATGAGCTCCCTGAACTCTTTATTATTTCGCAGTTTATATTCGGGAAGAGGGTGGGGACGTCCGGCATAACCGGGGCTGATGTTGACCCTCACATCGCAATTACCGGTTACCATTTCATGCATGGTGGGGTAGAGAAGCTCACCGTTCACAAGGGATGTATATATCTCGGTGGAAAGATGTTCATAATCAATTAAACGTTTTTGCATCTCCAGTGTTGTCATTAATGCTTCGGAGAAAAGGGAGAACACCGCCTTGTCAGGATTTGTGAAACAGGGAGATTTGAGCAGCACCGGTATCATTCCAGATACTGAGCCAAGGGTCTTTCGCATGATCATGCTTTCTGATAAGCTGCCGAATGTCCCAATCCCGGTACTGTCAGGTGCTCTGTAGATAATGGCTGACATCCCCGTCACAATTCGTGAAATAGGGTCAGGAGAGTTGCCAAAATAGGTTACAACTCCGCACATATGCTTTCCTTATAGAAACATTTTAAATGTATTGTAATAATTAAATGAAAAAATATAGCGCATTTCACATGGCCTGATACTAAAAATCAAGCCAGTATAGTATAAAGATATTACAAATAAAGCTCAACATCAGTGTCAGGTCATATAAAAAATGCTATAGTCGTGTTTTAATTACAGCCTGTATGAAGTCTTACCTGAAATGATAGACCATCTAATATTATCATGTTATGATAGTATTTTGATTTGAATATAATGATTTGATAGCTTTGTCAAGCATGCTCTGTGTCTTTTTGATTTAAAATGAAATAAATGCCAATTAAATGCTATGTGAACAGGCCCAAATAGTCGAATATGGGGTGCTAACCGTATATTTGCCAAATAATGCAGTAAAAAAAGATATTTGCAATACATGCAGACCAACAAATATCAGCAATTTGCCATGGTTTTGATGGTTTTCGTTTCATTATTCTTGACAAATGAATGAGATGGTGTCACTGATAGCCATGATATTTTAAAAAGCTTATGTTGATTTTTTAGTGCCTTCTCTGAGTGAGATAATTCTTGAACTCTTGGCATATTAAATAAGGATCAAGCACTGAATTTGGGTGCCACTAAATAATATTTTGTTTGTGAATTAATTTTTAAGGAGAAATCATGGATTCAAAAGGTTTTCAGGGTGGGCAATATCGCCCCCTTTCCCCAGAACAGGTAAATACCATTCACAACGCATCACTGCAAATTCTTGAAACCATTGGAATGGGATTTGAGGATGGACTTGATGAAACGGCAAAAATGCTGGCAGAGAATGGTGCAGAGGTTGATTTTACAACCCGCCGAATTAAATTCCCCAGGGATCTTATTACAACGGAAGTGGCAAAGGCACCTTCCCAGGTGATCCTGCATGGACGGGACAGCAGGTATGATCTTGATTTGACCGAAGACAAGGTGCATATGGGCACTGGTGGGGCGGCCATTAAAATCCTTGACATCGACACTGGAGAAGCCCGGGCAACAACCCTTGCCGATCTTTACGATGTGTCCCGGGTGGTGGATCAGCTTAATAATATTCATTTTCTGGTCCGCCCCTGCATTCCCACGGATATCCCGGAAGATGACTATGACATCAATATGTATTACACCTGCATGAAAGCCACCCAGAAACATGTCATGTCCGGAGTGAACAACGAAGAAGGCCTTCACAAGGTGATTGATCTTGCCTCCATGGTCGCCGGTGGCAGGGAAAAACTCATGGAAAAACCCTTTGTCTCTGTGATCACCTCCTTTGCCATCAGCCCCTTGAAGCTGTGTACCCAGTCCACATTGATCATGCAGGAAGCCAATCGAACCCAAATTCCGGTGGCCCTTTCCTGTGCACCCATGGCAGGTTCCACATCCCCTGTGACCATGGCAGGCACCCTTGCATTGATCCATGCCGAACAACTGGCCGGTATCAGCATTTGTCAGATGACCAATGCCGGTGCCCCCCTGCTCTATGGCGGTATTCCGGGTTTGGCCAACCTTTCCACCATGGGGTACCAGGGGGGGGCTGTGGAGTGTGGCATGATGAACGCCGCCATTCACCAGATGGCAAAACATATTAAAGTGCCCAACTATAACTCATCTGGCCTTTCCGATTCAAAACTGCCCGATGCCCAGGCCGGATGGGAAAAAGCGTTCACTGCGGTGCTTGCCTCCATGGGCGGTTCCAACTATATCCACCACAGCGCTGGCATGCTGGAATCCATGCTCACCGTTGCTCTGGAGCAATATGTGATTGATGATGAAATCATCGGCAACTGCTGTAAGGTGTTAAAGGGAATCGAGGTGGATGCCGAACACCTTGCCATGGATGTCATTGAAGCGGTGGGCCCTGGTGGGAACTACATGGCCGCCCCCCATACCATGAAACACATGCGAACGGAATATTACCAGGGCAATGGGGTTTCTGATAAAAAAAGTCGTAATAAATGGGAAGACAATGGCAGCATGGATGCCCGGGAAAATGCCAGAAAAATAGCAAAAAAACTTGTGGCCAATAGTGCAACAACCTATATCTCTCCGGAAATTGATGCGGCTATCAGGGCAAAATATAATATTTTATTATAACGTCCATGTCAGCTTAGGAACGCAGATCAAATAAGTTGGACAGAAATAGCGCAGATCAATCTATAAAATCTACTGGTTCATCTGCAAGGCGCATTAAAGGTTTTTTAATAGCTCGGCCCTATTGGGCCTTTGATGCTTTGCTGTAGGTGGGCCAAAAGGCAATCTATTTCATTCAAATTATAAAATTTGCGGTCCTTACCGACACAACAAATATTGAAAATGGCATAATGCCGGAAAAGAATAGGATGTTTTTAAGTCTCATAAAACCAGTGGAAGCGCTTTTTTCTTAGCGTTTTTCCACTGGTTTTTTGGGTTTAAATAATCCTGGAAAAGGATAAATATCGCTGTTATACTCGTTTCTGCGATAAATTAAACTTGCCTGGAAATATTATAATGAGGTATATATAAAGTATTGTTATGAGGTAATGTCCAAAAATTAAATTTTGTCAAATGAACACAATGCGGGGAGGGATGTGCATGAATGAAAAAAGACTGCGCGTATTAATTGCCTATGATGGATCTGATCTGGCCCTTGATGCAGTACGCTATGTGGGAAAAGTGTTTCCGCCGGAAACAACAGATGTCGTACTATTTTATGTGGGAAAAAACATTCCTAAATCGTTCTGGGCCATGGAGAAAGAACTGAAATTGAGCCTGAGAACCCCTGATGTCAGGGCATCCATGGCCACCCAGGTCACGGCCTTTAACGCCTGTCTGGATAAGGCCCAGACCATACTCATCGAGGCCGGATTTCCTGCCACCTCCATTGAAAGAAAAGTCAAAAATATAATCCATGGCGTGGTGCGCGATCTTGTTGAGGAATCCATGCAGGGATACAGCGCAGTTGTGGTGGGCCGCCGGGGACACAGCCGTCTGAAAGATATTCTTGCCGGGAGTGTTCCCAATCAACTTTTGGATAAAATTAATACCATTCCCCTGATTGTTGTGGGGGGGCTGCCGGACAGTAGAAATTTTCTGGTTGCCTTTGATGGCTCCAACACCATTATAAAAGCCGTGGACCACATCAAAAGAATGGTGGATGCCGCTTCATGCAAGGTGCTCCTATGCCATGTTTCAAAGCTTCAGAAAAATGCGAGTGACCTCACAGAAACCGATGATATTGA
Source organism: uncultured Desulfocicer sp. (assembly GCA_964433355.1). Lineage (GTDB taxonomy): Bacteria > Desulfobacterota > Desulfobacteria > Desulfobacterales > Desulfobacteraceae > Desulfocicer. Next base: position 34,290 of record CAYSSE010000002.1, on the reverse strand, counting down.
AGCAAAACTAAATCATTCCAGACAGGAACTCATGGCTTCCGGATTTGCCGTTGACAGAGTGGCATGTGAAATTCTTGAAGGCAAGAAAAGCCTTACAGATGCCATCATTGAAAAGGTGGCGCAGGGTCAATTTGGCACCGTTGTGGTGGGCAGAAGGGGGCTCAGTGCATTAAAGGAGCTGCTTGGGGGAAGGGTCGGGGAAAAAATATTTAAGTTGGCCCAGCATCTCACCGTCTGGGTGGTCAGGTAGGGGATTCCGAAGGGGAATCCTTGGCGAAGCGTTGAATTAAATCCATAATTAGAATGGCTTTCAGTCAAGATTATCCCTTGACTTGATAAAAAAGGATATGGTACCAATAACATTTATCTGGTTTTCGTTTAATATCTGATATCTTAAAATCAGAAAAAACAAGAGCATTCATGGCTCAAACCAATATCGTTTATTCTTGGTTTGAGCCTTTTATTTTGCCTGGGCACTATATAAAATCCCTTTTGGGGAACGGCATGCTTTTGGCATCATCTGTGTTACGAGTTGATTTTGGGTGTCCTTCACATCCCCTCAAAAGTAGCTAACACTTTTTTGAGGAGATTCCCAGAAAATAAGGGAATATTTTGAATAACTGTTAACCAGTGATTGTTAACCAGTGAATGAAGGATGCCTGATTTTGTATTTTTTTATGATAAACAATTAACTAAGGTTTTGGAGTAAAAAAACAAAATGGGTTTATTCAGGTTTAAAGGTTTCCCCGGCAAGGGGACGTTCCCCCATGGTATTCATCCACCTGATAACAAGTTCTTTTCCGCCGATAAAGCAATTGAGGTGTTACCAACGCCCGCAAAGGTAGTTTTGCCGTTGCTGCAGAATATCGGTGCCCCCTGTGAACCTGTTGTAAAATCAAAACAACAGGTCACCGTGGGAGAACTTGTGGGCAAGGGTAAAGCCTTTGTATCAGCGGCCCTTCATTCCCCGGTGGCAGGTACAGTTAAAAAGCCTGTCATGGTGACATTGCCCAATGGGCGGCACATGAAAGCCATACAGATAGTGGCGGATGAAGATCAAAATCCGGGACAGATGCTCTGGAATAAGCTCAGCGCCAAGGACTGGCCCACGGATTGTATTTCCATTTATGAGCCCGCCACCATCTCCAAGGTGATCCACGATGCTGGTATTGTGGGGCTGGGCGGTGCCGCCTTTCCCACCCATGTCAAAGTAATGCCCGATGAAAACAAAATGATCGATACCTTGATGATCAATGGGTGTGAATGCGAGCCCTTTCTGACGCCGGATTACCGTCTCATGATGGAAGCCCCCGGGGCCATCGTCACCGGTGCGCTTCTGGCGGGGCGGGCCATCTCTGCCAAGGAGATCATCATCTGTGTGGAGGATAACAAGCCCCTTGCCATTGAAAGACTTCGTCAAATAACGGCCCAGACTGTGATCCGGGTGGCAGTGGTTCAGACCAAATATCCCCAGGGAAGTGAAAAGCAGTTGGTAAAATCCGTGTTGGATCTGGATGTACCCCTGGGTGGGCTTCCATCTGATGTGGGCGTGGCCATGAGTAATGTGGGCACCATTGCCGCCATTGGCATGGCTGTCATTAAAGAGGAACCCTTGACCCACCGGGTCATCTCCGTTTCCGGCGGCGGCATTGCCAATCCCAAGAATCTGTTTGTTCCCATGGGTGTCAGCGTTGGAGAACTCATTGCGTATTGTGGTGGATTGACAAAGGAAGCGGCCCGGGTGGTATCTGGCGGCCCCATGATGGGATTTTCATTTTCCGACATGGAGACCCCGGTGACCAAGGGTACCAGCGGCATCACCGTGTTGACCCATGCGGATGTGGCAAGGGAAAATGAAACCTCCTGTGTGCGGTGCGGCCGATGTGTGGATGCCTGCCCCATGAATCTGGTTCCCACCAAACTTGCCATGGCCTCCCGGTACAAAGACCCTGCCTTGGCGGTTAAATACAATATCAATGCCTGTTTTGAATGTGGTTCCTGCACCTATGTCTGCCCGGCCAATATTAAACTTGTCCAGCTGATTCGTACCGGAAAACAGCAGGTTGCGGCGATGAATAAATAAATTTTATTCATCGTTGGTTTTATAATTAAGGAGTGATTAACGTGTCTGAAAAAAATGAAATTTCAGGGCAGGGCATGGTCAGTGAAACCATTGCTATCCATGTTGCCCCCTCACCACACCTGTCGGATCCAACGTTTACGACTCGGCGGATGATGACCGATGTGCTCATTGCCCTTGTACCACTGGTGGTCATGTCTGTTTATGTGTTTCGTATGTTTGCCGTCACACAGCTGGCGATCTGTGTGGTGGCCTGCCTGGTAGCTGAATTTGTTTTTGTGAAAATGAGAAGTAAACCGGTGACCTTGAATGACTTTTCTGCGGTGGTCACCGGTGTGATCATTGCGCTTTCCCTGCCGGGAACCGCCCCGTGGTATGTGGGGGTTCTTGCATCGGTGGTGGCCATTGGCATTGGTAAGGTTATTTTTGGTGGCCTGGGGATGAATATCTTTAACCCCGCCATGGTGGGCCGGGCTTTTGTCATGATCGCCTTTGCCAGTGCCATGGGAGCCTCTGCCTATATTAATGCCGACGGCACCATTGACGCCATGTCCATGGCAACGCCCCTTACCGCCTTTAAGCAAAGCGGGGTGGCAACTTCCATTCTGGATCTTTTTGTGGGTGTCACCAACGGCTCTTTGGGAGAGACCAGTGCCTTTGCCTGTCTGTTGGGGGGTGGCTATCTCCTCTATCGAAAAACGGCCTCCTGGGAAATCCCTGCGGGTATTCTTTCTGCTGTTGTTGTCATCTCTTTCCTGGCAGATATGTCCGGCGGCTTTGGGGGGCGGTTTGTTCTGCATCAGCTCTTTGGCGGCGCACTTTTGTTTGGTACTTTTTTCATCGCTACAGATCCGGTGTCAAGCCCTGTTACCCCAAAGGGAAAATGGATTTTTGGCATGGGAACCGGCTCCTTGATCATGGTGATTCGTCTTTTCAGCGGCTATCCCGAAGGCGTGATGTTTGCGGTGCTGCTCATGAATGCCATGGCCCCGTTGATCAACAGATGGACCATTCCAAAACCCACCGGGGTGGCATGATTTCCTGGAAATGCTGAGATTTCTTTATACGACACGACCGCTTTTTGCAAGTTACTCTTATGGCAAATAAAAATTTTGCAAAATAAGCTGCAATGGCAGCGACTTGCAACGACAACAATTTGCAATGGCGGTGATCAGAAATTTCAAATTCTTTCAATTGCCCTTGGGGCATGTAAGGTAATTAAGACTTATGGATGATACAACATCAGAAAAAAGGGAGCGGTTCCAGAATAATAATCTGCTCCAGGCATGGCTGGTACTGACCCTTGCCTTGATTTTTGGTATAGCACTGGCAGGGGTTCAGGCAGCCCTGGGACCTAAGATTGAAGCCAACAAGATAAAAGAGACCATGGAAAGGGTACCCGAAGTAGTCCTGGGAGTTGAAGCGGCCCAAAAAATGACGGCTTCCGGTGAAACGCTTAATATCCAATCCAGAATCATTGAAGTGGATAAAAAAAATAAAAAGAAATTCTACACGGTGTACGAGGTAAGGTTCCAGGATAATGTTGTTGCCGGATGGGTGGCCAAGGCAGGTGGACAGGGATATGCCGATAAGATAGAACTTCTTGTGGGCATTGATGCCCTGGCAGAGCACATTACCGGGCTTTTTATTCTGGATCAAAAAGAGACCCCGGGTCTTGGGAATAAAATTTCGGATACGGTGTGGCGGGATCAATTCATTGATAAGCCCACAGCCGGTTCTCTGGTGGTGGTAAAGGATAAATCCCAGGGAGCGAGTAAGATTGATGCCATTTCTGGAGCCACCATCTCTTCGGTGGCCGTGTGTGACATCATCAACCAAACCGTTTCCGATATTGGATCTAAACTGACTTCAACCAAAAAAGAATAACAGATAAAGGGAAATGACCAATGGCTGATCAACCAACCGCTCTGGAGAGATTTGTCCAGGGTATACTGCCTGAAAATCCCGTCTATCGCCAGTTGCTGGGGCTGTGTCCCACCCTGGCGGTGACCAATGGCATGAAACCGGCGATGACCATGGCCTGTTCTGTGGCCTTTGTGCTGCTGTGTGCCAATATTGTCACAAGCCTCATCCGGGGACTGTTGAAGCCCCATCTTCGTATTGTTGTCTTTACGCTGACCATTGCCACATTTGTAACAATTGCGGATCGGGTACTTGCTGCCTATCTCTACCAGATGAGCAAAACTCTTGGGCCCTACATTCCGTTGATTATTGTTAATTGCCTTATCATCTGCCGATGTGAGGTGTGTGCCTCAAAGCAGAGTGTATTTACGGCAGCTTCTGATGCCGTGGGACAATCCATCGGCTTTGGCCTGGCCCTTGGCAGTATTGCCATGGTGCGTGAACTTCTGGGAACAGGCGGTTTGTTTGGTATTGCAATACTGCCTGCCGCATGGCCTGACTGGGTTATCATGGTGCTTCCCCCCGGTGCATTCATCACCCTTGGACTTCTTCTGGGCTGCGTGAACTGGCTGGAGATGCGCAGGAGCTAAAACGCCGGTAATGAAGTGACTGGATCTGTTGTTTTTCTGGGCATCTTTCATATGACCATAGAAGTAATTTACAGTTTTTTTTGTAAAAAAACCCTGCAAATGGGGAATGCCCTAAAAAAGTGTAAAGTAGCTTTGAAGGATGCCTTTTTCTGTATATTAAATATTTTTACCCATGGTAATATCCCCTGTGGATGTCACATGGGCACTGAAAATCAGGTAAAACATTGGTTTCATCTCTTTAAACCGGATCAACAGATGGATTTTTAACTGGAAAGGTTGTTATGAATTATCTTATCGATATTCTGCTCATAGCACTGAGTGCCGCTGTTATAAACAACTTTGTGCTATATTATTTTGTGGGGATATGTCCCTTTATCGGCGTCTCCAAAAAGGTGGACATGGCCTTTGGTATGGGCTGTGCCGTTACTTTTGTTATTTGCATTGCTGCATTCCTTAGCTGGAGCATCACCACCATGGTGCTGATTCCCGGGGCACCAATCTCCTCTTTTTTTGGCGGTTTTTTTCTGTCCGCAGAAGCCGCATCAAAGATTGATCTCACGGTGTTGAGTTACATTGTGTATATTTTTGCCATTGCCTCTTCGGTGCAGTTTGTGGAGATGTATGTACGAAAATTTTACCCCTCACTGTACAACTCCTTTGGGGTATTTTTGCCGCTGATCACCACCAACTGTGCCATTTTGTTTGCCTGTTTGACCATCATGGCCAATGTAGCCGGTGTGGAAAATCCCCAGGATGCCTGGGATCTGGGTCGATCCATTGTACTTGCCCTGTTTGGCGGTATTGGATTTACCATCGCCATTGTGATCATGTCCGGTATCCGGGAAGAGATTGAGCTGTGTGATATCCCCAAACCCTTCCAGGGTGCAGCCATCACCATGATCATTGGTGGGATTCTGGCCCTGGCATTCATGGGATTCACCGGTGTTGATTCCGGTATCAGAAAAGCCATTACCCCAACCCCTGCCGAAGAAGGGACGGCTGCGGTCATGACCCTTGATCATGACCCTGTCCACCCCTGGGATGCCAGGGTTATTGTGAAGGAGATGAGGTTGTCATGATTGGAATCGTCACCATTGGAATTGCTGCCGGAACCATGCTGGTCATGGCAGTTGTCATGTCGTATATTCTTGGCTGGGCCAATAAAAAGTTTCATGTGGAAGTGGATCCCCGGGTGGAAGCAGTCACAGAAGCCTTGCCAGGTGCCAACTGCGGTGGCTGCGGTTTCATTGGCTGCAGTGACTATGCGGTGGCCATTGTGGCTAATAATGCCCCGGTGAATAAATGCCCTGTGGGCGGAAAGGCCTGTGCCGCAGACGTCGCTTCTATCATGGGGGTGGATGTTGGAGAATCCGTACCTTCAAGGCCTGTGGTTCATTGTGGCGCTCACACCGATGACAAGGCAGGAAAATCTGAATATCGGGGTGAACCTCGGTGTGCGGCTGCCCATCTGGTGGCCGGTATCCAAGATTGTACCTTTGGTTGCCTGGGATTCGGAGACTGTGAACTGGCCTGTAAGTACGATGCCATCCATGTAAAGGACGGCCTTGCCACGGTGGATTATAGTAAATGTGTGGGGTGTGGCGCCTGTGTGAAAGCCTGTCCCCGAATGATCATCTCCATGGCTGATTTTAATGAAGACAAAGTGCCTGCCATTCTCTGTTCCAACCGGGACAAGGGAAAGGATGTGACCAGTGCATGCGCTGTGGGATGCATGGGTTGTAAGGCCTGTACCAAGGTATCTGATATTATTACCATGTCAGGGGATTTGGCGATTTTGGATGCATCTGCCTACACCTACGAAAAGGTGGAAGGTGCAGAAAAAGCCATTGAAAAATGTCCCAGAAATACCATTGCCTTTATTGGTAAATAATAAAAAATAAGCATATGGCAAAAAACCTCCTTGGATTTTATCCAAGGAGGTTTTTTTATACTCGATGATCAATTTTTCTTTTCAGGCGGTTTCTTAGAGGTTATACACATCTTCACCCTTGATGACATTGATGGATCTTTCTTTTAGTATGCTAATGGCCTTGTCAAGGTTATCAAACCGGAAGATCATAATGGCATTTTTACCGTGGGGATTTGCAAAGGCATACATATACTCCACATTCACGCCCTGGGCCGTGAGGGGATCGAGTACGTTGTTAAGCCCCCCCGGTGCATCATCCACCTCAACGGCAAGCACATTGGTTTTACCCACGGTGAATCCCTGCTCTTTTAATACGCTTTCGGCAAGTTCATTATTGTTTACAATGAGTCTCAAAATACCGAAATCCGTGGTATCTGCCAGGGATAAGGCTCTTATATTAACATTGGCATCCCTGAGAATGGCGGTGACTTCGGCAAGGCGGCCTGCCTTGTTTTCAAGAAAAATGGATATCTGTTCGGCTCTCATACTTGCAACCTCCTTTGTATAACCCATGAGTTGTAATTTCTGATTTTCCATATAGCATTGCCATTAAAATTTGGCATCCTTCATATCCTGCAAAAGTAGTTTATACTTTTTTAAGGATGACTACTGAATAATGGGCATTCACATTGTGAAAGTGTAAAGTAGAAATAAAGGGTGCCTGCCTAAAATTTTTACCGGGCACACTACTCCATGGCAAATACTGAGAATTCATGACTGACGAGTTTATAAAAATATATTAAGATTTTCGGTTATCAATGACCCGAATGGCTTTTCCTTGACTTCTTTCTATGGCCTTGGGCTCAACCAGTTTTATTTTTGCGGATACGCCAAGATACTCTTTAATATCTGTGGAAATCTTTTTCTCCATCTCCTGGAGAATTTTAATCTCATCGGAAAACATCTCCTGGCTGAGTTCCACTTTTACGGTTAGGGTATCAAGATTATCCACCCTGTCAACCACCAGTTGATAATGGGGCTGGATATCCTTGTTCTTCATCAACACGCTTTCAATCTGGGAGGGGAATACATTAACCCCCCGGATGATGAGCATATCATCGGTACGCCCGGAAACTTTGTTCATCCGTACGTGTGTTCTGCCGCAGATACAGGGCTCTGGATTAAGCGCTGTGATATCCCTTGTGCGGTAGCGGATGATGGGAAAGGCCTCCTTGGTGATGGAGGTAAAGACAAGCTCTCCGGTTTCACCATAGGGCAGCACTTCACCGGTATCCGGATCAATGATCTCGGCAATGAAATGATCTTCGAAAATATGAAGCCCTTTTTGGGCTTCAAGGCATTCAATGGAAACACCAGGCCCCATGATTTCACTTAACCCATAGATATCCATGGCCTTGAGATTGAGCTTTTTTTCAAGATCTCTTCGCATATCTTCCGACCAGGGTTCAGCCCCAAAAATACCGCATTTAAAATTCAGATCCTTAAAAGAGACCCCCATCTCCTCGGCAACTTCGGCAAGATGGAGAATATAGGAGGGGGTACCCGTGAGCACCGTGGGTTTAAAATCCCGCATAATGATAATCTGTCGTTTGGTATTGCCACCGGAAACGGGAATCACCGACGCCCCCAGGCGTTCTGCGCCATAATGAACCCCAAGGCCCCCGGTGAACAGGCCATACCCATAGGCATTGTGAACAATATCATTGGAAGTGGCACCGCCAGCGGCAAGACTTCTTGCCATTAGTTCTGACCAGGTTTCTATGTCTCTCCGGGTATAGCCCACAACAGTGGGAAGGCCTGTGGTACCCGATGATGCATGGATGCGAACCACATTTTCCATGGGAACAGCAAACATTCCATAGGGGTAGTTATCCCGTAGATCTTTTTTAACGGTAAAGGGAATCCTTTGGAGATCTGAAAGGGATTTTATGTCCGATGGTTTTATTCCGGCTTTATTAAAGCTCTCCTTATAAAAGGGGACGGTGGCGTAGACACGTTCCAGTGTGGTTTGCAGACGTCGTAACTGAATCGCCTCCAGAGCCTCCCTGGGCATGGTTTCAAAATCCATGTTGAAAATGGGCATGGTATGAGTTTCTCCTTTTTACATTTCTTTCTCGTCAGTCATAAGCTCTTGGGTTTGCCACCAGATAATGTACTCACCGAATCAAAGCCAGTGTTTTTAGTTTTCCAGGGTGCCTTTGAAGTCGGCTTTTCTTTTTTCAAGAAATGCGCCGGTACCCTCTTTTGCATCAATGCTTGCCATGCAAAGGGCAAAGGCGTCCGCTTCAAACTTGCATCCGGTTGCAAGATCCACATCCTTGCCTGCTGCAATGGATTCTTTGGCAGCCCTGAGGGAGGTGCTTCCTTTTTTTGCAATGGCTGCCGCTGTTTTCATCACTTCATCCATGAGAGCCTCGGCTGCACAAACCCGGTTTGCGATACCCATCTCTTTGGCCTCTTGGGCGGATATGGTTTTGCCGGTGTAAATAAGTTCCCGTGCCATGTTGGTTCCCACAAGTCTTGCCAGGCGCTGGGTACCCCCAAATCCAGGGATGATCCCCAGGGTGATTTCAGGAAGTCCGAAAATGGCTTTTTCCGAGGCATAGATAAAATCACAGGCCAGGGAAAGTTCTGTTCCCCCCCCCAGTGCAAAGCCATTAACAGCTGCGATTACGGGAATGGGAAGGCTTTCCAGTCGGAACAGTATATTTTGGCCAATGGTGGCAAATTTTTTGGCCTGGAGAGAGTTCATCTGTGTCAGTTGGGAAATGTCTGCCCCGGCAACAAAAGATTTTCCGCCAGCACCGGTTAGAACCAGCACTCTGATTTCGGGATTTTCTTGAATCTGGGTGATGGCTGTGTTGAACTCTTCAAGCAATGCCTGATTTAAGGCATTAAGGGCCTTGGGACGATTAAAGCTGATAAGGGCGATGTTGCTATCCTGGATCTCAAAAATAATGTTCTCAAATGACATAATACTCTCCAATAAAGGTTGGTTTTTGGGGTATTGATCCCCATTTTAATATTTCCCAGGGTTTGTCTCTTTCATGTATGCCGTCACACCGTCAATAATGCTATCACATATACGATTCTGATAGCTTGCCTGGAGGAGACGTTTACATTCCACCTTGTTGCTGATAAATGAGGTTTCAATCAGTATGGAAGGCATGGAAGCACCCATTAAAACATAAAACGGTGCCTGTTTGACTCCAAGATTGTGGATATTACTATATTTTTTTGAAAGTCCGGTACAGATGGCCTTTTGGACGTGTTTGGCCAACCGTCCAGACTCCTTGATTTTGGCATTTTTAATGAGATCATTTAAAATGGAGTGAAGATCAGAGATATTCTTTTTGGAGGTGGCATTCTCCCTGGCCGCCACATTAATGGCTTCATCATCTGTGGCAAGATTGAGAAAATAGGTCTCCACACCGGCAAGTTTTTTATTTTCTGCGGCATTACAGTGAAGTGATATAAAAAGATCTGCATTTTGGGTGTTGGCAATGGCGGTGCGCTGTTCCAAGTCCAACGATTTATCTCTGGTTCGTGTCATGATGATCTTGCAGTTCAGCCGTGCCTTCATTTTTTTTGCCAGCTTTTTTGCTATTGCCAGAACTACAGTTTTTTCCTGGACACCGGCTTGATAACCCGGGGCACCGGGATCTCTTCCGCCATGGCCAGGATCAATCACAATGGTTTTTACCCCCAGGGCCAATTGTTGTACAAGGGTGTCACTGGTGGATCCATCAGAGGGTTTTCGGGGAAGAAGAGGGTAAGTGGGTGCGATTTCAGTCGCTTTTTCTGCCCATACATCCACCACCACCCGAAAGGGATCTTTCAGGGAAAAAATCTTGTAATTATCAAAGGATTTAATATCCATTACCACCCGTACAGAATGGGGATCATGCTGGGCAGCCCTGACCTTGGTCAGCAGATGGTCATTGATGTAGGTCTGCTTGGGAAGTCTTTTACCCAGTCGGGAGCGTTGAATATCAATGAACAGCCGTTTGGGTTTGTTCAAGGTTGTGTTTTTTTCCAAAAAAGCATGGGTGTATTCCCGGTCTTGCTCAATGTCAATGACCACCCGGGTATAGGAAGGATTAGACCAGTGCCGGATAGCTGTAATCAGGGAATCTTGGCCATGGGTGTGCTTTAAAGGAAGTTGTAAAGGCAATGTTGGCGGGATTGCGTTTACTTTTTTTTGTTTCAGAGCCTTTTTATGGGGAATTGTCCCCTGGAAAGGGGCCACTTCTGCCGTAGACTGGATTTTTGAGGAAGCGTTTTTTTTAACTTCCATAGTGGAACCCAATAATGCCAGACGATCCAGCGCTTTTTTTCTATAAGCACTTTTGGGATAACGTCGGGTAACCCGTTGGAAAAGATCAACCGCTTCTTGTTTATCCTGGGTTTTATAAGAGAGTTTATGAAGCTCCAGAAATAATTCTGCAGAACGATACATGGCCGCTGCTGACCATGAATTATTGGGCATCTTTAAAAAAATATTTTGGAATTTATTAATGCATTTAAGCCAGTTTTCACGATATTTTCGTTTTTCCGGATGCTTTTGCAATTGTCTAAAGGCACGGTTACTATTTAAATATTGTTGTTTTGCGGTGGCTGCACCAAGGTCGGCAGGGGTGAGCAGACACCATCCGGTGATCACCAGCACTAACAACAGGAAAAAAGAGTTTATGGGCGGCTTTATCTGCATACAGTTTCTATGTTTGGAGTGTCCATTTTTTCTTTTATGGTGTTCAGTAAATTTAAGGCCTCAATGGGGGTGATTCTGGAGATATCAATGTCAGATATCATCCCAAGGACCTGCTCTTGTCTTTTTTCTTCAAATAGATCCAACTGTCGGGCGAGGGGATCTGGTTGTAGCTCTGGGGTGTCATCAATCTCCCCGGGCAAAAGACCGTTTTCAACGGCTTTAAGAATCGATTTTGCCTTGTCAATGACCGCCATGGGAACCCCGGCAAGTCGTGCCACCTGTATGCCATAACTCTTATTGGTGCCCCCTTTGACAAGGGTTCTCAAAAAAATAATGTTCTCATTGAACTCTTTAACGGCAATGTTAAAATTTTTCACCCGGGGGTGGATCTGTTCCAGGCGAATGAGTTCATGATAATGGGTGGCAAAAAGGGTTTTAACCCCTTTATCTTTAAGATCATGGAGGTATTCCGCCACGGCCCAGGCAATGCTCAGGCCATCGTAGGTGCTGGTGCCCCGACCGATTTCATCCAATATGACCAAACTGTTTTCAGACACATTGTTCACAATGTTGGCGGTTTCTTCCATCTCCACCATAAAGGTACTCTGACCCTGGGAGAGATTGTCCAGGGCGCCCACCCGGGTGAAAATTCGATCAACCACGCAAAGGGAGGCTTTTTTTGCCGGAACAAAGGAACCGACTTGGGCCATGAGTACGCTTAAGGCCACTTGGCGAAGCACCGTGGACTTTCCTGCCATATTGGGGCCGGTGATGATCATCACCTGGTTTTCCTGCATGTTCATTTCAATGGAGTTGGGTACGTAGCGATCGCCCTTCATGAGTTTTTCCACCACCGGGTGACGACCCTGATCTATGGAAATGCGTTGATCCTCATTGATCTGGGGGCGGCAATATTGATTTTCCCGGGCCACCTGGGCAAGGGAAAGTAAGCAGTCCACCGTGGCAAGAAAGGATGCCATGGTCAGAATGGCCCCTGTCTTTTCAACAATCAGGCCACGTACATTAGAAAAAATGGTATATTCCAATGCAGACCGTTTGTCCTGGGCCGTCAGCACATTGGCTTCCACCCTTTTGAGTTCATCGGTGATGAAACGCTCGGCATTGACCAGGGTCTGTTTTCTGATGTAATGGTCTGGTACCGATGCGGCCTGAACCTTACTAACCTCAATAAAATACCCGAACACCTTATTGTATTTTATTTTAAGGGAGCTCAATCCAGTTTTTTTCTTTTCTTCAACCCCTTTTTTGGCAATCCATTGCCTACCATCCCGGGACATCTCAATGAGTTCATCAAGTTCTTTGCTGTACCCATCTTTGATCAGTCCACCCTCGTTGAGGGTCAGGGGGGCATCTTCTCTGATGGCCGTGTCAATGACCCGGGCGAGTTGGGTAAGATCCGATGCCACGGTGTCACGATCTTTGATGTTAACCCCACTGTACAGAGGTGAGGTAAATTGATTCAGGTGGGAAAAAAGATCCGGCAATTTTAAAAGGGAATTTTTAAGGGCCGTTAGATCCCTGGCATTGCCATGGCCCATGGAAATTTTACTGCCCAGTCGTTCCAGGTCATAGAGGGATTTCAGGTGATCCCGGAGTTGTGTTCGAAGGGGTGTTTTTGCCACCGCCTCTTCCACAGCCGTGAGTCTAAGGGTTATCTGTTTTTTGTCTTTTAAGGGGTAGCGAATCCAAGTCTTCAGGGTTCTGCTGCCCATGGCCGTGCTGGTTTTATCCAGAATACTTAAAAGAGTCCCCTTTTTATCCATGGTCTGGATGTTTTTCAACAGCTCAAGATTTCGGCAGGATCGATCATCAATGATAAGGTAGCTGTTCAGCACATAGGGGCAAAGGGTCGACACATGATCGGTGTCATGGAACTGGGTCTCTTTGACATAATGGATGATGGCCCCGGCTGCACAAATGCCTGCACAAAGATGATCACATCCAAATCCCTCCAGACTTCGGGTTTTAAATTTATCAATAAGGGTCTGGCGTGCCGTGGCAGGGGAAAAAGCTCCCTTGGATATGTAAGTGATCTGACGATGGGAAAAGGCCCGGCGCAGGGGATTAAAGAGCGGATCCTGTTTGTGGGCCACGCTGATCACCACTTCGCTGGGATCAATTCGCAGGGCCTCATCCATGAGCACATCGGGGATGCGACCGTTTTGGGTCTTGGTTTCTGTGACCTTAAAAGTACCGGTGGAGATGTCCAGGCAGGCAAGGCCAGCATGCCCATCGCAAAGAGCCAAGGCCAAAAGGAAGTTATTTGATCCCTTGTCCAGCAGGGATTCATTTAAAATCATACCCGGTGTGATGACCCTGACCACCTCCCGACGAACCAGACCTTTGGCCTGGGCCGGATCTTCCACCTGCTCACAGATGGCCACTTTACAGCCGTTTTCAATGAGCTTTGCAATGTAGGTATCAGCCGCCCGAAAGGGGATGCCGCACATGGGGATGGCGTCCTCCTTATGTTTGTTCCGGGAGGTCAGGGCAATTTCAAGGATGGCAGCGGCTTTTATGGCATCCGTTTGGAACATTTCATAAAAATCCCCCATTCGATAAAACAGGATGGCATCGGGATAATTATCTTTGATGCGCAGGTATTGCTCCATCATGGGGGTATTTTTTTTTTCGGTCATGGCGTCAATCAAAAAGGGATGGGATACCGATCAACATGGAGATGATCAACTATGCCTTCACCTCCTTTTCCGGGTGGGGCAATTCAATAACCTCTGATTCCAACTCTTCGGATTCACTGGATGCAACCTGGGGTTTCTGGTAGGGATCTGCTTCGTACTTATCAAGTTCTTGTTTTAAGCTGGCTATCTCTTCAAGGTTTGTTGCATTCTTGGCGTTAAGAACTTTAATCGTTTTTTTTGATTTAAGCTTTAATGAGAATGAGATTAAAGCGGCATAGAGCAGGCCGACCAAAAGGCATCCACCCATATATAGCACATTTTGAACTTTTGGGGCAGTCCAGTTCCAGGTTTCAACGCCAAGACTAAATGACAATGCCTGTTGCGCAAAGAAATACTCTCTATTTTGATAGATCAGCAGTGCAATGAATATTACAACAATCAACCCCAAAAATAGCTTAAATTTTTTCATTAGACATCTCCGGTTGGTTAGCATATTAACAGAAAATTTTTATATGAAAGTCTTTGGCAGGCCAAAGTAGTCACTTTCATTTGTTTCGTGGGCAGCCTCTGGTGATTCACCTTGGTTTGCCCATGGCCGTTATTGATGAAATGTATCTGGATAATAGATCAACTGTGTTTTTTTTTCAATCAATCTTTTTTTCAATTATTTGATTTTACAAAAAGCTGGCATCCTTCATTTCTACTTAACACTTTCACAGGGTGACCACCCAATTTTATGGCGATTGTCCTTTAAAAAGCGTAAATTATTTTTGAAATCATATATAAGGATGCCAAAAAGCCATAAAAATAGAAGATTAGAGGTCGTTTGGGAATGAGTTCGAAATAATTTTTCCATTTCGGAGGCGAGGACAGATTTTTAAATCTATCCCCTAATAAAGCGCAGGCAACTTTTTAAAATTCATTCTTTAGCTTGAACATCCATGGATTATAATGATTGATCCCCATGGGGGCAGGGGAGGCGAAAAGATCCCAGTTAAGCCGTCGGTTATCAATTGTATTGGGAATTTCTGTGATGGATATGTGCAGGTGACAGGGACTTTTTGATTTTCGGGTGGACGTGTCTGCAATGGTTCCCAGTATATCGCCTTTGTTCACAGTTTTTCCCGGGATAATGTCAGGGCCGGGTCTTGTATGTGCATAGATAAGGATAAATTTAGAATTATTTCCAGGGCAATCCCGGTGGTGGACAATAATGGATTTCCCCAGAAAATCCCGGCAAATATTGAGCACCGTTCCCGGGGCCATGGCAGGCACTTTTAGCTGATCATAAACCCAGACGGTCTTGTTATGAACATCGCGGTACATGCCAATGTCCAGCCCTTCATGGCTGCTTTTTCGATAGGCAAAATCTGCCCACCATTTGGCCCAGGAACAAAGGAGCATTCCGTCATAAAAACACCAGGTGCCTTCATTGCACAGCGGCAGATGGTTTATGGTGGCAATGGTTTTAAGGTAGCCCTTGATTTTTTAAATCCTTAAATGGCAACCAGCACGATTTTGTGTGCCATAAGATTAATGTCTTCAATTCGACCGTTTATCTCTTGACGATCGCCCAATAACCCCTTTAAAAGAAAGGTATCTGTACCCGAGGGGGTAATGGCTGCAACATTTTCCATTATCAGGGTTTCCGTACCGTCTTGTTTCTTTAGAAATACGTTTGATTCGCACATTGAGTGCCTCCTTGCTTGAAAAAACTATGACGTTTGCTGTGATTTAACAGACCACATTCCATATCAGGAAAACACCTCTGTTGCAAGAAAAAGGCAAAGGAGAAAATGTCCTTTTTTAAAGACCAACCAGTTCAACCTCTCCCCAAGCTCCCAGTTTTTCTTTTTTGATGATAATAATTCCTTCAACCCCGGGGATTTTTTTCCCAAGATCAATGGCTCTCTGGATATCGGATTCTTTTTTTACCTCGTTGGCAAGGGCTGTTGCAACGGCATCGGCAAGGGTGCAGGAGGTTGACAATATGGTGACAGCATCGGCTTTGCCAAAACTTTTGGAGTGACCAATGGTGCCAGATGAGGTGCAAAGGGCAAAGGGATGTTCCCGGGGGACGATTTTTACCCCCACTTTCATACTCAAGGCAGATTTACCGGCAAAGATGGCAAGGGTGGTGGCGGAGCTTGTTTTTAGAAAGACATCCCCACCGTTTTCCACAATCACCTGATCTGAGAACGGCATCAGCGCTTTTCCCGTGTACTGTGCAACGGCTCCGGCAATGGCGGCCATGGGGCCCACCTGGGCCTTTATGCCAGCATCAATCATCTCCCTTATAATTTCAGATCCATGGGAGAGGGGGGGCACAGGAACCAGGGATGTGGCAAAATCAGGATGGGTAAGCATATGATTTTCTATGTAGCCTCGACAGGTTAAAACAGACCGGATGGCTTCCCGGGACAGATCTGTTTTTGCCTGGATGTGCAGGTTGGTCTCCTTTACGGTGATGGTAAAGGCAATAAGCCCCCTGCGATTGGAATGTACCCGATAACCTCTGTTATTAAACATGCAGTGGCATCTCTATGTGATGGGGTCTCATGGAGGGGGGAACCTGGCTCAGAAAGAATGAATCTGTCATGCCGGAAAGAAAGTCCCTTACGATTTCTGCAGAGGTGTGATTTTCTTGATATTCCCGGGAAACCCCTTTTAAAAAACGGGTGAATATTGTGGACTCCCGGTTGTCATCATCAAGGTCTTTGATGAGTGTTTCAAAAAGATGAGGGTAGATGCTTTCAACGGCATTGAGGTGGGATTTAATGAGGGGATTTCCATAGATACGTTCATAATTGAATTTTTTAAATGCCAGCAGGGCCTCAAATATTTTTTCACTGAACCCCACATGGGGGGTGCCCATGCTGTTGGAAATGAGGTCTGTGACAAGGGCATAGACAATGGTGCCATTGGTATTTCCCAGGGGGGAGGCGCAAATGGATGGCAGATCCTCCCGGGTGATGAGCCCCAGACGTATGGCATCTTCAAAATCTCTGCCAATGTAGGCAATGGTATCAGCCATTCTCACCACACACCCTTCGGAGGTCATGGGCATCTGGTCAGGTTTTTCCTTGGTTTTCATCCATTCCAGGGTGGTGTCAAAATCTGTAAAGCTTTTATTTCTAAGGGGTTTTATCTGTCTAAAATGCACCTCTCCATTGTGGCAGAGGATACCATCCAGTGTCTGTAGGGTGAGATTCCAGCCCCGTCCATGGCGTTCTATGTTTTCCAGGAATTGAATGGATTGAACATTGTGATGAAAAAAACCTGCCCCATGTTTCTGTGTTAGCTGGGAAAGGATTCGTTCCCCATCATGGCCAAAGGGGGGATGGCCGATGTCATGCCCCATGCTGATGGCTTCAATGAGATCTTCGTTGAGCCCCAGATATCGGCCAATGGTTCGGGCAATTCTGGACACCAACTGCACATGGAGTACCCGGTGGGAGAGATGATCATTTTTAATCAGGGAGAATACCTGGGTTTTATCGATGTAACGGGTATAGGCAAGGGAATTTAAAATCCGGTCGGCATCCACGCAAAAAGCCTGGCGATAATCTGGATTCTGGTCTGGATTCTGGTCTGGATTCCGGTGGGGAGTGTCAGTTCTTCTGATGACATCATCACTGAATGCCGACAGGGGGGAGCGCTGGTCGTGTTCCCGCTGGTCAAGACTTTGTTTCATCCACCCTGTCAGCTCATTCATGTCAGCCTCATTTTAAATTTAAAGCTGTTTTGTGATATTTTCAACAACGGTTTCAAATGCCTTGGAAAAAATAGAATCCGGATTCGCCAATACCACGGGTGAACCGGCATCTCCTGATTTAACCACCTCTGTATCAAAGGGGATGGAACCCAGAAAGGCCAAATTCTCTTTTTTTGCCAAGGCTTCTCCGCCACCGCTTTTGAAAAGCTCAATGATTTCATTGCAGTGGGGGCATTTGAAGGGACCCATGTTTTCAACAATACCAAGGGTTTTAATCTTAACGGTGCGGCAAAAGGAGATGGATTTTCTAACATCTGCCAGGGCCACTTCCTGGGGGGTTGTCACCACCACTGCCTGGGCATCTGGGATCATCTGGACCACGGAAATAGGCTCGTCACCCGTGCCGGGGGGGGCATCAATGACCAGAAAATCCAGATCACCCCAATCCACGGAACCCACAAACTGCTTAATCATACCCGTTTTGGCAGGGCCTCTCCAGATAATGGCCTGGTCTTTATCCTGCATCAGACCCTGGATGGAAACCACTTTGAGGTTGTCATTAATTTTTTTGGGAATTAGCTGCTGGTTGGGTGAGACGTCCAATAGTTCCGTTATTGAAAACATCTGGGCAAGGGAAGGGCCATGAAGATCCACGTCCATCAAGCCGGTCTTAAACCCTTTTTTGGCAAGGCTTGCAGCAAGGTTGGCAGATACACTGCTTTTACCAACACCGCCCTTTCCACTCAGAACAAAAATTTTGTTTTTGATCCTGGCAAGGGAACTTTTAATCTGCTTGTCCTGCTCTTGCTGTTGTTGCTGTTGTTTGCTCTGGGGGGCTTGGGAGGGACACCCGGATGATTTCTTCTTTGCTTGATCCACACTGTCGTAAAGCATAATATTTTTTATCTCCTGGAAAAATTCAATACATGGCACCGATGTCAGATACAGAACCATTAGAACCGCAAATTTTATAACTTGAACTAAATACCATCGGTTCGACCATTTTTTTATAACAAGTTGAGTTTATTGATATAAAAACAACAAATGAAAAATCTAAATAAAATTTTATTTAGATTGCAGTATGTTATGATGGCCATCGAACCAAGGGTAAATAGCTTGCCTTTTTGGCCCACGTACTACGTTGCATCAGAGGCCAAATAGACCTTATATTGTGGCGTTGTGAGCACCTTGTCTGACGTCGGCATTATGACTCATAACTTACAAATAATGATCATTATCCTGGTTCTGTCAAGTGAAAGATTTGGGGCTTATTCTTAAGGGAGATATTGGGGCTAAAGGAGTTGATTTGAAGGATCAGGCGGCGGCCCTGACTGTCTGTAAAAATAGTGTTTCCGGCAATGGTATATTTATCAAAACATTTAAACTCATCAAAGCGCAGTTTTATTGTAGGGGGCACACCCGGGGCCAGTTGCCAATATTCAATGACCTGATTGTTTTCGTTTAAGACTATTTTTTCCGTGGGGGTTCCCATCCAATTTTTAAAGACAAGCTTGGACGTGTTCTTTTTACCCACCTGCCAGATGACATCCTCAGATCCCTTTAAAGGGATTTTCCCGGTGAGAAGGGCAATGATTTCACCCAGCTTCACCGGCAGGGAGATGATTCTGACAAGGGAGGGGTTGGGCCGATTTATGGTATGGGGGGCGTGTTGTCCGGTGTGGGAGACAAGAGTGACGGATTCACCGTCGGCGGCAATGGTTTCCACGGGAATACCCGAAGAGAGAAGGGTCAGGCGAAGATGTAGGGGCCATTTTGCCACCCAGGCCATGCGATAGGTTTCTGTTTTTCCGTTCCGAATGAGGGACAGGTTTCCCGTTCCCCTGGAGGTCAGGATATCATGGTTTATATCCTGAACTTTCCTGGCCATCTGCTGAGCCTCTATATCTTTTGTTGATTTTTTACCCAGGAGTGAACAACCTGACACAAACCAAATGCACAAAAAAATAATTGTGAGTTGAACCCCAAATTGAAGCGCCCTCTTCATAAACAACATTTAATTTTCTGTCTGAAGTGACAGCTCCACAGTTTTTATTTTATTGATGATGCTCTTTTTGTTATCCGTGGCTTTTTCCAGGGCCTGTTTGTATATTTCCAGGGCCTTTTGGGGCATACCTGCTTTATGGTAGGCATCCCCAAGGTGCTCTGCAACCACAGGATCATGGGAGGAGAGTTCAACAGCACGTTCAAGATACTCAATGGCTTGGAGGTAATCTCCTTTTTGGTAATAAACCCAGCCAAGGCTGTCGGTGATATATCCATCGTCCGGGTTCAATGCCATGGCTTTTTTGATCAGGGTTTCTGCAAGATTAAGCTCAATGCCAAGATCGGCATAGGTATATCCCAGGTAGTTCAGGGCTGTGGCATTTTCTGGTTCCAGCACAATGACCTGTTGCATGATCTTAATAGACTTATCCTTGTTTCCCCATTTGTCGTGGACAATGCCGAACCGAAACAGCATCTCTGCATTTTCCGGGTACAGTGAAAGCCCTTTGTCCAGCATCTGGATGGCCTTCTCATACTTTTTCTGATCTTCGTAAATGGATGCAAGGTAGGAGATAATCTCTGGATCATTGGGCAGCTCCCGGTGCTTTTCTAACAAAAATGCCAGGGCTTTTTCAGGTTGTTCATTTTCATTGTAAAGATAGGCAATATGGATAAGGCTCTTTTTGTAATGTTCAGAGTCTGGTTTGATGCGCATGAAATGGTGGATGGTTTTGTTGATGTCCTGGAGACCATCGTAGGCCAGGGCTGTCATGTAATGCAGGGACGAGTTGTCCGGTGCCCCTTTGAGAAGACCTGTGAAAATAATCACTGCGTCTTTATATCTTTTATTGCCGATGAATTCCTTGGCAGCCAGCATGAAAGGGCCTGGATCATGCTGATGTTTTCGCCCAAATTCTGCCAACTGGGTTTCTGCCAGACTTTTTTGTCCATGAGTGTAAAGATAGAGAGGACGCTCAAAGGAGGCCCTGATATTATGGGGATCTATGTTCAAGATTTCTTCATAGAGTTTAATCGCTTCCGGGGATACGGTTTTTTTATTTTTATTTTCCTGGCTTAACTCATAAATGGAGATCAATTCAAACCTGGGTTCAATTAAATCCGGGTTTAGAGAGATGCTTTTTTTAAATGCTTTTTTCGCGTATTCGGTATTATTTTTAATGGCATGTATCCTGCCAAGAAAAAAATGAGCCACATAGGAATCCGGAAATTGTTGGGTCATTTTGGTGTACAATGAAAATGCCTCTTCAATATTTTCCTGTTCCATATAAAGACTGCCAAGCACAATGTAGGCGTTCTGGTTATCTGGATCAATCTGAAGAATTTTCTGGTAAAGATCCCTTGCCTCGGTGTCCTTTTTTAGCTGTAGTTTCAACTTTGCAAGCAGGGAAAGGGCTGTAATATTTTCAGGATGATTTTGAACCATCTGTTCTGCTGTATCAATGGCTTTGGAAGGCGATTTGTTTTGGAGATAGAGGACAACCAGCTCCTGGTTAAGATGTATGGACTTAGGATCAATCTTAATGGCCTTGAGCAGAAAAGAGATGGCCTTGTCCCACACTCTTTTTTGTCTGTAAATTTCAGACTGCATGTAAAAATAATAAGCCGAATCATTATCTTGTTCATGGAGGGTGGTTTCAATAGGAGTTTCCATGGTTGGGGGGATGGGGTTCCTCCCCTGAACACATCCTCCCATGAGGGTAAGAAGTACGAAGGGAACCAGGATGGTGGATAGTGTTTTTTTCATATTCTTCATCTCTCCCATATCCCGCTTAAACCTGGGAGTGATCATAGGCCGCAAAGTCTGGCATTTCATTTTTAAAATACTCTTTCATTTTCTTTATAATATTATTTTCAATCTGCCGGACCCGTTCCCTGGAAATGGAATAAATCTCCCCAATTTCCTGGAGGGTTAAGGAATCATCGGAGAAGATTCTTTTTTCAAAAATATCCAGCTCCCGCTGATTGAGGGTCAGTTTGAATTCGTTGACCCGCAGATGCAGGATATCTTCAATCTCTTTTCTGGCTACCCGTTCTTCTGTGGAATCTGATTCCACATTAATGAATTCAATACGCTCGGTGTCAGAATCATCCCTTAAGGGCTCGTCAAGGGAGAGATCCCAGCCGTCCAGCCGTTGATCCATCTCAACCACTTCCTGTTCCGTGACCCCCATGCGTTCTGACAATAGTTTGGGCCGGGGATCAAATCCCTCTTCAATGAGCTTTTGTTTTTCTTTTTTCAGCCGGAAGAAGAGTTTGCGCTGCCCCTGGGTGGTGCCGATCTTTACCAGTCGCCAGTTGTCCATGATAAATTTGAGGATGTATGCCTTGATCCAGAAAGAGGCATAGTAGGAAAATTTCACATTTTTTTCCGGATCAAATTTTTTCACCGCCCGGACAAGGCCGATGTTGCCCTCCTGGATGAGATCCAACAGATTCTGCATCCAGATTCTCTGAAAATCCAGGGCAATTTTTACCACCAGTCTCAGATTGGAGGTGACCATGATATATGCAGCATCAGCAGCATTCTCATTGTCAGCCTGGATTTTTGTCCCAAGATCTTTTTCTTCGTCCCGGGTCAGGAGCCTGTATCGATTGATTTCAGCAAGGTAGCTTTGTAGTGGGTCTGACTTTACAAGGGCCTTTGTGGAAACGGGGGGTTTTTTATCCACTGGGGTCAGGTAGCCTCTTCTAACGGCTGAGGCACTGCCTTTTATTTTTCTTTTCTTTGCTTTTGTTTTGGGTTTAGCCTTGGTTTTGAGTTTAGTCTTGGTTTTAGGGGTGGCTTTTGCTTTAGGTGTAGCTTTGGCCTTGGCTTTAGGTACCGCTTTAGTTTTGGGTTTTTTGGTGTTGTCTTTATCATTGTCTTTTTGCAGCATTATTTTTTTCAACCTTATATTTAGGCACCATAAAATGATCTTGGAATCCAAGTATGATCTATATTTAGTGCGCCTCTAATGAGCCGACGCACAATTTGTATCATCATAGACCAAATGGGGATAAAATTCGATTAAAAAATTTTTTTTGCAGTAAAACTTTTTTTTTGTGGACAGATTGGTTGTTTTTGATATATACACATCCTGTTTGCGCCAGTAGCTCAGCTGGATAGAGCAACGGACTTCTAATCCGTAGGTCGCAGGTTCGAGTCCTGCCTGGCGTACCATTTAAAAATAAGTAAAAATAAAGGGTTGTGGCTAATTTGCTGTAACCTTTTTTGCTTTGGGTTGTCCTCACAAGTGGTTTTATCCCCACATAGTCCCCATTTTTTATTTTTTAATACCTCTTGAAAAATGATTAAGCCTCCTTTTTTTCTGCCTGGTATGCTCAATAATACCCTTTATCAAAACAAAAGACCATTCCCAGAAATGGAAGCGGTCTTTTTTTAAAGATGATCCGGTAAAGGGTTTATTCCTATGCTGCCCCTGAATCACTTTCATTTTGACTGGGCTTTGATATCCCCCTTACCTTTGCCTCCATGGCATCTATCCGCGCTGTAGCTGCATTGGTGATGGCGTACAATTCTTGAGTTGCATCTGAAATGATTTCACCTATGGATATAATAGTGAAAGACATATTAATGTAGACGCCTATTTGCGTCCGAGTGTTCCGGATGTCAAACCGTATCCCGGATTTGGCAGGAATGAGCCACCATAAAATCAGTTTTCTTTTTGGTCAAGGGTTTCTTGAAAAAAACACAAATACACATTACAATGACAATATGACAAAACGTGAATTGCTGAAAATATTAAGCAGAGCTGGGTGGCAATATTTAAGAGAAGGCCGTCACGAGATATGGGGCAAGAATGGCAAAACCATCCCCATTCCCCGGCATGCCGGAGACATCCGGAATCGTCAATAATATTTTAAAACGAGCTGGTGTAAAAAAATAAGGGAGGGTAAAAAGCATGGAATTTTATTATGCTGTTTTTCAAATAGAAGATGATAACACCCTGGTGTCCATCCCAGATGTGGAAATATGCGAGACCTTTGGTAAGACATGGGATGATGCCTATGGAATGGGAATTGATGCCCTGGCGGCTTGTCTGTCAGAACCTGAAACAATTATTCATCCAAAGTCATCACGGAAACAGCTTCAAACCTTGTATCCTGGTGCTCAGATTGTGCCCATTCCAGTGGATGAATCAATCAAAAAAAAGTATCAAGCCACCAGACGCATTAATGTAAGTTTCCCAGAGGGATTATTGATCCGGGTTGACGAATTCAGATCAAAAGAAGGTATGAAACGCTCACAGCTTTTGGCCCAGGCGGCTGAGGAATTTCTTGAGTCCCGTGTTTAACCTATCTGTTGTTTTTGGATAGTTTATTTTGTTCCAAATTGGAATAAGCTCGTGGCCACCAAAACCGGGTAGGTGGGTGGGTTTGATCCCTGGCTATATGTTCGGATAACGAACATTTCACAGTAAGCTTGCTGGGTTAAGTGAATGGCCGCATTTTGCGGACTTTGATTTGAGTGTACCCTTTTTAGATTACCCCGGGGAAAAACTCTTCTCAATACCCCATCCCAACCCATTTTTTCAATAGTGTGTTTTTAGATAGTCATTTTATAGATCTCCTTCTTAGCACTACAGCGACACTTTGACTTAAAACCGTATGCCAATTGAGTTTTCATTAACTTCATTAGCATTAATCATAGGCAAAATGACGTGTGTGTTTTTGTGAACATCTAAGTGTCGCTGTAGTGTTAATGAATTCCATACCCATCAATTGGACTTCTCCATGCAAAAATGGGTAGTTTTATTATCATGAACTCCCTAAAGCACTTTTGAAGGATGCCAAATTATCTTTACATTTTATTCTGACATAGGGCTAAAACTGAATTTGATTTGTATAATTAAATAAGGTAAGGTTATTTTGTTCAGATAAAATAACCCAAGCTCATTATCTATGATAACCTTTTGAAATAATTATAATCAAGGCGTTTATTTGTGATGTTCAGATTCAATGATTGCAATGGGTCAGCAGATGTTGATACACAATACAAACAGCGCTTATGAGTGACGGGAAAATAACCATTAGGAGCTTTATATAAATGATAAACAGCCAGCGATTGTCACACAATTTCACCCGGTTTGTCCAGATAGACTCCGTCTCCAGGGAAGAAGCCGAAATTGCCGTTAGTTTGAAAGCCATGTTGGAGGAGCGGGGGGCCACCGTTGTCATGGACAATGCCGGAGAGGTGATTGGCGGTAACTGCGGAAACCTGGTGGCAAAGTTCAAAGGTACCGTGGATGCCGAACCCCTCCTTCTTTCCGGACACATGGATACGGTGGAGCCGGGCAGGGGGATTAAAGTGATGTTTGAAGATGGGGTTTTTACAAGTGATGGCACCACCATACTGGGGTCTGATGATAAATCGGCACTGGCCATTATTTTTGAAGTTTTGGATGTGATCCAGGAAAAGAATTTGCCCTATCCCCCCATTGAAGTGGTGTTTACAGTTGCCGAAGAGGTGGGGCTTTTGGGGGCAAAAGCCTTTGATCTTTCCATGATTGAGTCAAAAATCGGATATATCCTGGACTCCACGGATCGAGACGGCATTGTCACCCGGGCCCCGGCAGCCAACAGATTCACCGTAAAAATTCATGGCAAGGATGCCCATGCCGGGGCATTCCCGGAAAACGGCATCAATGCCATTTCCGTGGCAGCCAATGCCATTTCCGGGCTTCACCTTGGCAGAATTGATTCGGAAACCACCTGTAACATCGGGCTGATCAAAGGGGGGAAGGCCACCAATATTGTACCGGATCTGGTGACAGTGCATGGTGAGGTCAGAAGCCATGATGAGACAAAATTGAAAACAGTTACAGAAACCATTCTTAATGCCTTCCATGTCACGGCTGATGGGTTCAAGGGAAATCATGGTGATCTTCCCCGGGTGGAGATTGATCTGGAACAGGATTTTCCTGCCACCCATGTTCCCGATGATCACATTGTGGTTAAACTTGCCTGTAGGGCTGCGGAAAATATAGGTAAAAATATGGCCATTAAAACCATTGGTGGCGGTGCCGATGCCAATATTTTTTTTGGCAAGGGGGTTGTCACGGGGGTGCTTTGCACCGGCATGACAGATGTACACACCGTGCGGGAATCCATAAAACTTGAAGACATGGTGGGAACAGCGGCTCTGCTTTTGGAAATCATTCGCATCCACAGCGCAGGAGAAATTAAATAATCCATGATTGCCTATTTTGATATTTTTTCCGGCATCAGTGGGGATATGACCCTGGGGGCCTTTGTGGATCTGGGGGTACCCTTGGAATGGTTGAAAAAACAACTCACTGCCATGCCCCTTTCAGGGTTTGACATTGACTGCCAGGATAAATGGTGCAACGGCATTAAAGCCGCTGACATCATGGTAACAGAAAATGGGTCGGTGCATCCTAAAACTTACCGGGATATACGTTTTTTGATCTCCGGGGCTCCCTTTTCCCCAAGGGTCATGGAGCAGAGCCTTACGGCTTTTAAAAAAATTGCTGTGGCTGAATCCGGCATCCATGGGACAGACCTGGACTCGGTTCATTTCCATGAGGTGGGTGGCATTGATGCTCTGGTGGATATTGTGGGCTCCTTTTTGTGTGCCGAATACCTTGGCATTAACCGGGTTTATGCCTCTTCCATTCCTTTGGGTCGAGGGTTTGTCTCATGTAGCCATGGGGTCATCCCCGTGCCTGCTCCGGCAACACTTGCCATTTTAAAGGGGGTGCCGGTGAGGGCCTCGGGCATTAACATGGAGATTGTTACCCCCACCGGTGCTGCTATTATTACCACCCTTGTCCAAGATTTTGGTGCCATGCCCGATATGGTTGTGGACGGGGTGGGGTATGGATCCGGCAAACGAAAATCAGACACGGGAATTCCCAATCTACTTCGCATCATCCTGGGGAAACCCCTGGCCTCTGAAAATACGCTCTTTATAAAAAAAGAGACGGTGTGGGTGGTGGAGACCACCGTTGATGACATGAATCCCGAGGTGTCCGGGTACCTTATGGACAAATTGTTTGAGTTCGGTGCCCTGGATGTGTGCCATATTCCGTTGCAGATGAAGAAAAATCGCCCAGGCACACGCCTGGAGGTGATTTGCCACGAGGCCCGGTTAAATGATCTGATGAATTTGATTTTAACCCAGAGTTCTTCCACCGGGGTGCGGTTCCATAAGGTTCAAAGAGGGGTGCTGCACCGCGAGATCGTGGAGGTGTCAACTTGCTTTGGCATGATGAAGGCCAAAAAAATTATTGACCCCACCGGGGCCGTGCGTATTGTTCCAGAGTACGAGGTGTGCCGCAAAGTGGCTGAAGAAAAACAAATACCCCTGCGGGATGTTTACACCAGGGTTCTTGTCAGTGTGCAGGAAATGGCCACGGATGTTTCTATTTCGGATCATGATAATACCCATGATTTCCACCATGGTGGTTCTAAGAATTTTCATACGAACCATGATTTGAAGCCTTCACATGGTCAGAGTCATGACCATCTACATGTCCAGAACTCTGATAAGAAATCTTCTGAGAGATGACCATTGAACAACAGCTTTTTGATGTTTCGGTTTTTTGATATTGTAAAACCGTTTCCAATAAGATATTTTGAACGACAGTTTTCCGGAGGGGCTGGCATGGTGTTGGATGATATTTTTGCCGGGCTTTATACCGGGCTTGTTTTACGACTCTTTTTTTGATAAAAAATAATATTTTACATAATACTGGGGCTGGGAGATAAAATAGATGGTTGACGCAACGGAAAAAGAAAAAGCCGTAAAATCGGCAATGAGTCAGATTGAACGGCAGTTTGGAAAAGGCTCCATCATGAAACTGGGTGCAAGGGAAATCCAGGCAGTACCGGTGATTCCATCGGGCTCCCTTGCCCTGGATAAGGCCCTTGGTGTGGGAGGATATCCCCGGGGCCGTGTGATTGAAATCTATGGTCCTGAATCTTCGGGTAAAACTACCCTGGCCCTCCATGCCGTGGCCGAATCCCAGAAACAGGGAGGGATTGTGGCATTCATTGACGCGGAGCATGCCCTGGATGTCGCCTACGCCAGGAAACTTGGGGTGGATTGTGATGAGTTGTTAGTTTCCCAGCCAGATACCGGTGAACAGGCTCTGGAGATCGCAGACATGCTGGTGAGAAGCGGTGCCATTGATATTGTGGTGGTGGACTCCGTGGCGGCCCTGGTTCCCCGGGCAGAAATTGAAGGGGAGATGGGGGATTCCCATATGGGACTCCAGGCACGGCTCATGTCCCAGGCGTTGCGGAAATTAACAGCCACCATGTCTAAAACCAATACCACGATTATCTTCATAAATCAGATTCGCATGAAAATTGGTGTGGTGTATGGCAATCCGGAAACTACCACCGGTGGTAATGCCCTGAAGTTTTACGCCTCGGTGAGATTGGAGATCCGAAAGGCAACAGCCATTAAAGAGGGGCAGGACGTCATGGGCAACCGCACCAAGGTAAAGGTGGTGAAGAACAAATTGGCCCCTCCATTTAAGACGGTGGAGTTTGACCTCATGTATGGAGAGGGGATTTCTAAAACCGGAGACCTTCTGGACATGGGGGTTGATCTGGAAATAATTGAAAAAAGTGGGGCCTGGTACTCCTTTAATGGGGAGCGCATCGGTCAGGGACGGCAGAATGTCAAGGCATTTTTTCTGGATAATCCGGATCTGTTTGACAAAATTCAACTCCAGGTGCGGGAAAAACTTGGTATTGCGGTCAATGCCCCTGATGCTGCCAAGGCGCAACCTGAAAAATAATAGAAATTAATGACATCGTTTTCAATGGCATTTCAAAGAAAACAGCTCAGGAGTGCAAAATGACAGGTAAAGAAGCACGCAGAATATTTATTGAATATTTTAAAAAACATCATCACCAGGTCGTGAGGAGTTCTTCTCTTGTTCCCCAGGATGATCCGACGCTTTTGTTCACCAACGCCGGTATGGTGCAGTTCAAGCGTGTATTTACCGGTGATGAAAAAAGAGATTACTCCCGGGCGGTCACCTCACAAAAATGTGTCCGGGCCGGTGGAAAACACAACGATCTGGAAAATGTGGGTTACACGGCCCGGCATCATACGTTTTTTGAAATGCTGGGTAATTTTTCCTTTGGCGACTATTTTAAAAAAGACGCCCTGGAGTTTGGCTGGGATCTGTTAACCAATGGGTATGGGCTTGACCCTTCAAAGCTCTGGGTTTCTGTTTATCTGGACGATGATGAAGCCTATGACCTGTGGCGGGATCACATCGGCGTTCCCGAAGATCGCATTGTGCGTCTGGGTGAAGAGGACAACTTCTGGTCCATGGGGGATACCGGCCCCTGTGGTCCTTGTAGTGAGATCCACATAGATAGGGGAGAGGCCTTTGGGTGTGATGATCCCAATTGCGCTGTGGGATGTGAGTGCGACCGCTATCTTGAGTTGTGGAATCTGGTGTTCATGCAGTTTGAAAGGGATGAAACCGGTACCATGACCCCCCTTCCCAAACCCAGTATTGACACAGGGCTTGGACTGGAACGTATTGTATCTGTCCTCCAGGATGTGCCCACCAATTATGACACAGATCTGTTTGTGCCCATAATGGAAACCGTTGAAAGACTCACGGGTAAGAAGAAAACCGATTCCCGGGAGATTGAGGTGGCCATGAAGGTCATTGCCGACCATAGTCGGGCATCGGCCTTTCTTATTTCCGATGGTATCCTTCCCTCCAACGAGGGCCGGGGATATGTGCTGCGCCGCATCATGCGCCGGGCCATCCGTTATGGTCGTCACATTGGCTTGACCCGGCCTTTTCTCCATGAAACCGTTACCACGGTGTTTGATCTTATGGATGAGGCATTTCCGGAATTAAAGGAATCCTCTGCATTTATTTTAAATGTGGTTAAAAATGAGGAGATAAAATTTTCTGAAACCCTGGACATGGGCTTAAAACTTCTCAAGGCCACCATTGAAGAGCTGGAACAAGAGAATAAAACAGAAATTCCCGGAAATCTTATTTTTATGCTCTATGATACCTATGGCTTTCCCGTGGACATCATCACCGATGTGATTAAAGATACGGATATCACTTTGGATCTGGATGGGTATGAGGCTGCCATGGCGGATCAGCGGGCAAGATCCAAAAGTTCAAAAACATTTGCTGGCGTGGGAGAAGCTTATAAAATCCTCACTTCTCAAGGCATTCGAACTGGATTTACTGGCTATGATGAACTTTCGACCCGTTCCAAAGCGCTTCTTTTGGTAAAAGACGGAAAACAGGTGGCTTCGGTGACCGCCGGAGACCCGGTGGAAATCGTCACCGAAAATACCCCTTTTTACGCCGAGGCCGGTGGCCAGGCCGGTGATGCCGGTTGGATTCAGGCCGACAAGGGTCGGGTAAAAATTCACAACACCATTGCCGATCCGTCGGGGCTTCGTATTCACCAGGGCCGGGTGGAAGCGGGCACCCTTACTGCCGACATAGAACTGCTTTTGACGGTGGATAAAGAACAGCGCACCCTGACAGCCCAGAATCATTCGGCCACCCATCTGCTCCATGCAGGGCTTAGAAAGGTATTGGGGGATCATGTCAAACAGTCGGGCTCCCTTGTGACAAGTGATCGTCTTCGGTTTGATTTTACCCATTTTTCTGCCATTTCCCGGGAGGAAATCAATGCCATTGAGGAAAATGTCAATGCATACATCCGGGAAAATGCATCGGTGACCACCACGGAAATGAGCATGGATGAGGCCGTAAAATCCGGTGCCACTGCTCTTTTTGAAGAAAAATATGGGGATCGGGTTCGGGTGCTTTCCATGGGGGATTTTTCCCGGGAGTTGTGTGGCGGTACCCACACAGACAAAACAGGGAATATTGGTTTTTTCAAGATTGTGTCCGAGGGGGGCATTGCCTCTGGTATACGGCGAATCGAGGCGTTGACTGGCCCCAAGGCATTGGAATATGTGCACCAGAGTATGGCGCTTATCCATGATGTTGCCGTAGCTGTGAAATCCTCCAGGGAAGATCTGTTATCAAAGGTGGAAACCCTGGTGGCGGATAAAAAGGCAGCAGACAAGGAGGTTCTCTCCCTTAAGGCAAAAATTGCTTCTAAATCCGTTGACAGCATGGACGATGATATTCGCCTGATCAACGGGGTTAAGGTGCTGGCCAAAAAGGTTGAGGTGGAAAATCCGTCCCAGATGCGGGATCTGGCAGATAAATTTAAACTTAAAATTGGCTCTGGTGTGGTGCTTCTGGGGGCGGAATCCAATGGAAAAGCCTTGTTGATCTGTGTGGTCACCAAGGATATGACAAAGACTTTCCATGCCGGTAATATCGTTAAAACCGCAGCCGGTATTGTGGGTGGGGGCGGTGGCGGCAGACCGGACATGGCCCAGGCCGGTGGATCTAAACCGGAACATCTGGCAGATGCTCTGGAATCCATCTATGCTGCGGCAAAATAACCGTAAATATTCGGCCAGCACCCCATATTCACCGGGGGATAGATTTTAAATCTGTCCCCTCACATAGCATTAGTATGCTACGCAGGCCCAAATACGCGAATATGGGGCACTGGCCAAACATTTACATTACCAACCCGAATATTTACAAATAACTGATGAAAAGGTTTTGTATAAAAATGCGGTTAAGTAATAACCTGGCGTTCATTTTTTATTTTTATTGTGGACAAACCCGGGTGACAAATCAGGTCTGCCCGTTGCCGTTGCTGCATCCATGACGGCTTATTTTATCAGACGTCTTCTTTTGGTGATTCCCACCTTTGTGGGGATCACCATCATGGTGTTTGCCATCACCCGTTTTGTGCCCGGGGGCCCCATGGAGCGCATCATTGCCAATGCCCGGCAGATGCAGGCCATGGGGCCGGGGGGCGGGGCCATAGCAGGCCCGGGTGGGGCCGGGGCCGGGCAGCCTTTATCCCAGGAGCAAATTGAACGACTAAGGGTGTATTACGGTTTTGACAAACCGCTTTTGACAAGTTATGTGCTGTGGCTTGGCAAGGTACTCCAAGGCAATCTGGGCCGTTCCACAAGATATTACGATCCGGTGTGGGATATGATTAAAGAGAGAATCCCCATCTCTCTTTACTTTGGGATACTCACCACCTTGATTGTTTATGGGGTGTGCATTCCCCTGGGCATTGCCAAGGCCATTGGACACCGAAGCCATTTTGATAATGTTACCTCAATTATTATTTTCACGGGGTATGCCATTCCCGGCTGGGTGGCCGGGGTGATGATGCTGGTGCTTTTTTCCTCCAACATGGATCTTTTCCCCCTGGGGGGGCTGGTGTCTGATTTTTTCCAAGATATGACACTGTTTGAAAAGCTCCAAGATATTTCCTGGCATACGCTTTTACCCCTGCTTGCCTATGTGCTTGGCTCTTTCACTGTTATGACCCTGTTGATGAAAAATACCCTTATGGATAATCTGGGGGCCGATTATGTCAGAACGGCTGTGGCCAAGGGGTTGTCCTTTAAACAGGCCGTATTTCGCCATGCCCTGAGAAACAGTCTGATTCCCATTGCCACCCATTTTGGTAATAACGTGTCCATCATTCTCATGGGCTCTTTTCTCATTGAAAAGGTGTTTAACATTAATGGTATGGGGCTGTTGGGGTATGAGTCTGTGGTGGACCGGGATTACCCCGTTGTCATGGGGATTCTGGTGATATCCTCCCTGTTGTTCATGTTGGGAAATATTTTGTCTGATGTTTGTGTGGCCCTGGTGGACCCCCGGGTGAGGTTTAAATGAAAATTAACCCTCTTACCCGGAAGAAATGGAACCGCTTTATCTCCATCAAAAGGGGCTTTTTTTCCTTTCTTGTCCTTTTGTTGTTTCTTTTTATCTCCATTTTTGCCGAAGTGTTCATTAACAGCAGGGCACTGCTGGTGCTATACCAGGGGAACTTTTATTTTCCCACCTATGGGGAGATGATTTCTGGCAGTACCTTTGGGATGGGGTATGAATATGAGACCAACTACCGTCACTTGAAACAAAAAATCGCACTGGAGAAAAAATCAGGTAAAAATCGAAGTGATTTTGTTCTGATGCCTCCGGTTCCCTATAATGCCTACGAAAATGATCTCAAAGAGGAAAGTTATCCCCCCTTTGCGCCTTCCTTAAAAGATCAACACTATTTTGGCACGGACAATGTGGGACGGGATGTGCTGGCAAGGCTGGTGTATGGTTTTAGAACGGCCATGGGTTTTTCTTTGATTTTACTTGTGTTGAACTATTCCGTGGGTATTAGTCTGGGCTGCTGCATGGGATATTTCGGGGGGAAATTTGATCTTATTTTTCAGCGTATTCTTGAGGTGTGGAGTAATATTCCCTTTCTATACGTGGTGATCATTGTCTCGTCCATCATTGTGCCAGATTTTATGATTTTACTTCTTATCATGGCCTTTTTCGGCTGGATCAACATGACCTGGGTCATGCGCACCATGACCTACCGGGAAAAAGAGCGTGAATATGTTCTGGCGGCCAGATCCCTGGGAGCCTCCCATGCCCGGATTATCTTTAAGCACATTATCCCCAACACCCTCTCCGTCATCGTCACCTATGCCCCCTTTGCCATCTCCGGGGGAATCGTGGCATTAACCTCCCTGGATTATCTGGGGTTTGGGCTTCCTGCCCCCACCCCCAGCTGGGGGGAACTGCTCCAGCAGGGCTGGACCAATATGGATGCCTGGTGGATCTCCTCTTCTGTGGTGGGTGCCCTGGTTTTGACCCTTATGGTGGTGACCTTCACCGGAGAGGCCATCAGGGAAGCCTTTGACCCCAAAATGTATACTTTTTATTCTTGATTCCTTCAAATTCAAAAATGGAATCATCGTGTTCAGCTATCCAAATCTTCAAGGGGACTTGTGAGGCGGGAGATGTCTTTGTCCATCACATGGGTGTAACGCTCCGTGGTTTTGACGTCTGCATGCCCCATGAGTTCCTGTAGCATTCTGATATTGGTACCGTTTTCCAACATGGTGGTGGCAAAGCTATGCCGATTATGGGGAGCTCCCCATAATCGACATTGTTTTGCAACTCACCTTATGGAACAGGGAGTTCAAATATATGCCATTAAACGCATGATGGGGCATGTTGCCCTTTCCACCACTGCTGGATATATGCATGTGTCAGATGAACTTATCTCCACCATCAAAAGTCCGCTTGATTTTTTGGAAATGGAGATGAATCAGGCAAGTAAGTCAGGAAGGATTCAATGAGTATAGATGGCTGCGCCACAAGCAGCCCAACCAGCAAACCTACCATTGAAGTCGCTGACATTTTCAGAAAACATGGCAAGGATTTTTTAAACAATTACGGTGCCTCCCCAGAACAGGTTGGGGTTATCAACCAGATCATTACCTGCCGGACAGCAGCTCAGGGAGGGCATGTTGAGTTCTGCGACAGTTGCGGTCATATTCGAAATGCCTATAACTCCTGTAGAAACCGTCACTGTCCCAAATGCCAGACCATGGCAAAGGAGGATTGGCTGAACAACCGGAAAGCAGAGTTGTTACCGGTGCCTTATTTTCATCTGGTGTTTACCCTGCCCCATGAACTGAATCCTCTCATATTGTGCAATATGGAGGCTTTGCTTTCCCTGTTATTTTTTTCTGTCAACGAGGTCATCAAAGCATTTGCAGCAGATCCCCAGTGGCGTCTTGAGGGCAATCCCGGTTTCATAG
>CAYSSE010000001.1:0-78644 GCA_964433355.1 uncultured Desulfocicer sp. | reverse complement strand
CGGAAAGCAGAGATTTTTCTTTTCCCGTTTCCACATCCCAAAGACGGATGGTTTTATCCCAAAATCCGGAAGCCAGAGTCTTGCCGTCCGGGGAGAAACTCACACTCATTCCAGCACCATCATGATGAGAGCCGTCAGGAGTGGAAAAAATAATAGGATAGTCAGGATGACTCAAAACCATTCCAATTGCCTTTGATTTTTCCTCTCCTGCCAGTTCCAGATCAAAACTGTTCAGGGCATGAAGAGCATAAAGCCTTCCGGCATTGAAGTTTTTATTTTCTATTGCACGTTCTGCTTTTTCATTATACACAAGCCCCATATTATGCCGGGCTTCGATGAGTTTTGCCTCCGCAAAAGCTTTTTGCGTTATAGCTTCTTTTGCTTGCTTATTCGCCTCTATGCTTTGATTCGTGGCCTCAATGGATTTCAAATAACCAAACCCCCCCAACACAGAGACTGCCAGAACAAACACCGCCACCGCCACACCCACAGCAGTCAAAATCCGCCTACGCTTTTTTGCTGCCTCCTTTTTGCTCTTTTCAATGAAATCCAGCATCTCCGGTTTCAGGCGTAAACGGCTTTCATATGGAGCAATATATCCAAGCGCCGATGCATCCAGCAGCGTGTTTCTTGCCTGATATTCCCTGAACCGGTTCTCAAGAGTCTGGCGAACCTCCATCAGTTCCTGTTCGATGCCGCTCATCCACTTTAGAATGGTGAATGCAAGGGTGTCATGGCGCAGTTCATATAGAGCGTTGTCCGGATCTTCCCGCAAAATTCTCCGCGTTACAAGTTCCCTTAAGATCTCCTGCAACATTGCCAACTCAATGGCTTCGCCGTAGTTGGATGAGGCATCGGCTATGCCCCCAATATTAAGTATGCGTTTGGTGCCTTCGGAGGTAATCAGGGATTTTAGGACCTGTTTGGTTTTTTCCACATCCGACATGTCCTTGATCTGGTCTTCGATAAAATTGGAGAGGATGTTCTTGACGCCACCCTGGATCGTAAAATCCGCCGACCGGATATGCGGATGATCTGGGTCTCGCTCAACTGCCCGACCGAAGAGATTGTCCATAACCACCTGCACATAAGGCAGCTCAACCCCCTCTTTGCCCTGGGAAAGCTCTGCGATCACCTGTTTGGGAACATCCGGCTCAATCTCCACGCCGCACACCTGACAGGGATTGACAATGACCTTCTCCGCCTGCATGCCGGACATGTTTCTCACCCAGATGCGGTTGGACAGAATATCCGGAATCACTTTTTCAAACTCTATCAGACGGGCGAAATACTCTTCACGGATGCCCATGATAATTTTAATGTCCAGATCGGAATGAATGATTTTTTTAAGCAGAATCGCCAGTTGCCTGCGGGTTTCCAGGGGCTGAAGGATAAAAATCTCCTCAAACTGGTCAAAGAAGAGGATCATGGTTTTTTTAAGGGTCTGGGCGGCAAGGGTCAGATTGGTAAACAGGTCGCTCTCATCATCATAGATACAGATTTTAGAGATGCACTCGGTTTTCAGGGAAGATAGCGGATCAATGGCGGAACGGATGGGGAAAAAAGCTGCTTTTTCCGGCTTAACCCGGGATAAAAACCCGCACTGCACAAGGGATGTCTTGCCTGCGCCCGAGTTGCCGAATACTACGCTTACCTTGTGGCTGAAGG
The DNA here is from genome assembly GCA_964433355.1 of uncultured Desulfocicer sp. Lineage (GTDB taxonomy): Bacteria > Desulfobacterota > Desulfobacteria > Desulfobacterales > Desulfobacteraceae > Desulfocicer. The sequence continues at coordinate 76,976 of CAYSSE010000001.1, read as the reverse complement.
CGGTGTGGTAAAGCTCAGCGATCTCCATGTCCCGGCCAAAAAAGATGTCCAGATCATCAGGGGTGTAGGCGTCCAGAAACTTGAAGGGGTTGCGCTTTGTGATTTCCGATTTTTTTTCTTTTGCTGCAGGTTGAAGCTCACTTTGAGTTTCTGGTTGAGATTCCGGTTTGACTTCAACCGCCTGCGCTGTTTTTTGAGCACTGGAGAGATCTTCGTTTTCCAGCATCTCTTCCAAAAAGGATTCAAAATTGTCTGTGTCAACCATGAGTATCCCCTTTATTTGTCCATCAGATAGGTGATGTGGGCAAATTCTCCATGCAGCTCCGGAGAGTATTTGATGTTATTTTCATCCGTTTTCATACCGCCGCCGGACATCAAAAGATCAAATTCCGCATCCATATCCAGGCTCTCCTCGGGTGCCTGATTCTCCACAAAAAACTTGCCGCCCGGATCGATGCCGATATACTCCAGCCGTTTTTTATCCATGCCGTTGTAAAAAAAGACATCCACTGCATCGCCTGAGGACTCATCATAAATATAAAATGGATAGAGGTTCAGATATCTGCTCCGGTCATACCGGATGATCACGGTGTCGGTCTCCTTGAACTCATCCTGCACGCTGCTCAGATTGATGCCTTTGCCGATGCTGTCCCCTGTGAGCAGTTTGCCTTTATGCAGAAATTCAGGATTTTGCCGCCTCTTCTTGTTCACCTCAATGGACTTAATGTATCCAAAACTGACCTGCTTTAAAAAGTCCAGGCCGGTTAAAGCCGTGTGGAGATAATTAAGGGAGATTTGGACTGCGGTCTGCTGTTTATCAATGGTATCCAGCACCACTTTTCGATGGGCTATGGCATTTCTCAGTTTTATCAGTTTGTCCAGTGCTATCTTGAATTCGGTCTCTTTGCGACCGTTATAAAAGAGCTCGTTCAGTTCAGGGATAATGGTCTGAGCGCCACTTTTCTTGAAAAAAGCAAATCCTTCCCGTGCAAATCCAAGCCATATTCCGAAGCTGGGTCTTTTTATGTTTTTTCTGAATTCGGATTTAACCCCGGCCGGGATGTCGATATCCTGCTGTTCCTTTAAAAGAGTCAATTCAGAAAGTGCAATGATACCCAGCAGGCGTGCAATGGCTTCGGCTGTCTGTAGAATATACTCCAGGCCTTTTGCCGGCTCTTCTTTCAAATCCATGCCAGCCACGATGCGGTAAAGAATGGCAATGGGGTATGGGTAACGGCTTATAATTGCATTGATGTTCTTTTCATCCATATTGTTTTTCTCCTGGTTGAATAATCAAAAGGGTCACAGAATCAATCACTCTGAAGGCAGCTATGCTATTCTTTTTTGATTCTTAATTGAATTATACCTTTTTACAGCTTCCTTAAAAAATATATTGTCCAGATTTTGGGTCATAATCTTTTTATATTGCTCTACTGCAAGTTCATAACTTTCCATCTCTTCAAAAATAATTGCCAGTTGAAATATTGCTTTTTCCTGATGAACACCCCTATGATCACATGCTAACTGAAAACAGGAAAGGGCTCTGGTGTAGTTGAAATTTTTGTAATAATACATCCCAATACGTGTCAGTGCACTCCCCGACAGTTCATTTAGGTGTTTTGGAAAAAATTGATCTAACAGTTTTATGACCTCTTCCATATTATTCTGTTTTACCAGCAAAGAAATCAGACGGGAATAGAATACCCCTTCTTCCCTGGAGTTATAGAGATTTAAATGAAGAAAGTATCGAAGTGCCTGTTCATCTTCTGGATTCTTTAAAAGGCGCTCCTGGCAAGTCTGAATAGCTTCTTTTCCAAAAATATTATTTTCTTTGAAATATGTCACCTTTGCTTCGACAGATTCTTCAGCAGCATCTTTATGAATCTGTAAAAAATATGCCATAATGAAGCCTCCCAAATATCCACCAACGTGGGCCCAGTGGTTTATACCAATACTTTTAGAATGGAACTGAGTCAAACTGCCATGAATATTCATTATAAAGAAAAAGGATATAAAGAGAGTACCGTTTACTTTCAGCAAGATGGCCAGAAAAGGAATTCCAAAAAACGGTAACCCCACTTTTATTTTTGAAAAATAACATCTGACCGCAAAAATGCCCAGTAAACCGGAAATGGCTCCAGATGCACCAAGTGAGTGGAAATCATATAAGTTGAACGGTTCCAACCCTTTGGATTGAGTCAATAGCATAACAAAAACAAATATTTTAGCAAATATAATACATAAAATATATAACAATGTATATTTTATAATGCCTATTCTTGTTTCCACAGCCATGCCAATGACCAATAGATAGAGCATGTTTCCCATAAGATGCCCAGTATTTCCATGGAGAAATGCACTGGTAAAAACACTTATGATAGAGCTCAGCAGAGACGGGTGATCTTTGTATGGAAAAAAAACTCCCTGTTTGACAACATCCTCTGGTAGTATCAAAAAGAGTAGGATATTGATGAAAATTAAAAAAATGGTACAATAGGGAATCTCTTTATTTTTTAGATCTGTTTCCAAAATAAACTGAGGATCAACAAAAAATATTTTTTCAAAGATGGGTCTTAACAGACCATTACTGTTTTGCCATTCTATTAATATTGAAAAAAGTGCACACATCGTAGCAGTTAGAGTGAACAGGGATGAAAACAGTGTTATCCCGGAATAGGTAAATGGAAAAATTAATCCTACAAAGATAGGGATCAGCAGGCTTCCGATAATCGGAAAAATATATGCTTTTTTTTGTGCTGTTGCATATACAGAAGAGCTCCCTGCGCTGTTTTGGTAGAGATCATTCATTTTCTCGAAGACTGCTTTAAACATAGTGGAAAGTCTCTTCCTATCAGGATTGTTGTGACAGAGATTTACTGCCGTGTATGTTATATAAATCGGATGCCATAGTGTTATAATTTTTTTTCCAGACGGAACAATGTCATGCCAGCAAAAAAAACGCCCATTATCATGAGAACCATTAAATTCACATAAGGCGTTGGTATATATCGGTGAAATACAATTTTTTCAGGGGAAAGAAACACACCGAAAAACCAAGGATTTTTTTTGTCTCTTTCCATCTTCAATCTTTTATTGAATTTTATTTTTCCCTGGCTGACCGCGTCATAAACATCCATATTTTGATAGCGATTCTGGAGGTGTTTTAGTCTGAACGCCACCTGAGCGGATTCGAGTTCTGCATTTTTTTTTATAATTTCCTTTTCACTGATGTCACCGTCATCGGCCAGCTTGTTCCAGTATTTCATTTGTTTTTGGAATTTATTCATATAGCTTTCATAGGCGTTGTGATTTTTGCTGTAGACCATAACCCCTTCAAAGGCATAGTAGGAAGGCATGAAGTAGACAATTTCAGGGATCAGATTCAGGCTGTCGTCCTCTTTATAATTCCGTTCGATGACGGATTGGCTGTAAGTCCTTAACAGGCGTTTGTTCATCTGATCGTACTTTAAAATGGCCCCGCCCAGTATTATCTGGGGGATGAGGATCAGAGGGATAATATTATAAGCCGCAGTGGTTGTAATATTAAAGGAGGAGAGCAGTAGTCCCATGGTAATCCCCACAAAAGAGCAGGCATAGCAGAAGGGCAGATAAACCCAGAACAGAGTCAGATTGTCAAGAATACAGCCAGACACCAGAAGAAAGAGGATATTCTGGACAAGGGCAAATATTAGAAGCGTGCATATTTTAGACAGATAATAGGACAGGATACTCATATCCAGCATTTTTTCACGGATAAGAATTTTTCTGTCTTTAATGATCTGATCTGCACTGCAGGTCAGCCCCAAAAAAAGGGACACAATGACCATGAGAAACAAAAATGTGCTGATATTAGCATTTGCTGCATAGGAGCTGCCTTGGGTATCCGCAGAAGATGTGATCAGGATAAAACTGATGAACAATGCCAGAGCAGCTGGAACCGCCAAAAGAGTTATCACGAGATTTCCGATGTCCCGGGTGGCATTTAAAAAATTTCTGTAAAAAATAGACCCGGTCTGCCTCAGTCGCTCTTTTACAGAAAAAGGCGCTGGTTCAGGTAGCTCTTTTTTTTCCAGGGTATCTTCAACTGTCTGAAGATGGGTGGAGTAATGTTTATAATGGTTCCGCCAATAGGCAGGCCAGTATTTTCTGACTGGAATTTTTTTCCCCTGTTCCTCCACCTCAATGGGATTGCCGTCCTTGTCCAGAAGCTTCTCCTCCAGAATATCAAAGATTACTTCAGGGTTCATATTCCCGCACCGGGTGCATTCAATATCTCCGGCCATTTTCTTATGATCCTTGAAATGGGCAACCGCATTTTTGGGATCACCGAAAAAAACAAGTTTACCGCCGTTATCCAGCAGAATCAGCTGATCAAACATTTTGAAAATGGCAGAACTGGGTTGATGGATTACAACAAAAACAATTTTGCCTAAAAGGGCAGTTTGCTTCAGAACTCGTATAATCTGTTCCGAGTCCAGGGAAGAGAGGCCAGATGTGGGTTCATCCAGAAAGAGGATATCCGGGTCCGTCATTAGTTCAACTCCGATATTGACTCTTTTTCGCTGGCCCCCGGAGAGGTTTTTTTTGATCACATCCCCGACTTTTTCATCTTTTTTACGCAATAGGCCGATATCTGCCAAGACTTTGAGACACTTTTTATTGATAGCAGAGCGTGATTGAGCAGGTTTCCGTATTTGTGTGCTGGTAATAAGGTTCTCCGATACGCTCAGGTTGCTGAAGAGCAAATCATCCTGGGGGGAATAGCTTATCTGGCTGCGCACAGCCGGATAATTTTCATGGAGGTTGTGTCCGTTTACCATGACCCGGCCTGAAGAGGGGTTTACTGAGCCGTTCAGAATATTTAGAAGTGTGGATTTGCCGCATCCACTGGGCCCCATGATAGCAACCATCGTTCCGGCATTTACCTTAAAGGATACTTTATTGACAGCCATATTCCCATCATGGAATTTATAGATCAGTTCAGTTACCGCAAAAGACGAAAATCGAGGGAAATAATGGGTCAGCTCACTTTTATGGCTGTCAAAAATTATATAATTGTTCAGTGTTGTGATAATGTCCCCGTCTTTCAGTGTAAAGGGGAATTTTACAATATGTTCATTTACAAAGACTGCTGGGCCGTTTTGATCCTCTCTGTCAAGCAGGTAAAAATTATTTTCTTTTTGAATTTTAAGATGAATCAATGCGCCGGAAGGTGCTTTAAGCCTGATATGGCTGGGAGATGTTTCTACTTTTGTTGAAATGGTGCAGAAGTTGCCATGCCCATGGGGCAAGATCGTTGGTTGATAAATTTTTTCTCCACCACAATTGATAAGCTTGAATTTGGGAAAATTATCAATTTTTACGGTATCAGTAATCTGAATATAAACTTCCGCTCCCTGGACTGGATGACCGTTAACTTTAAGCGAGGCCAGTTCGTTTTTCAAGACCAGTCGATTCAGGTTCCCCTTGGAATAAACCGCAGCGATCGTTTTGTCGGTTTCAATTTCAGATACGGAAAGGGTGTCTTCGAAAGCATTGAAAAAAGAGGTAGCTGTAAAAGAGAGTAGTTTGTTCTTAAATAAAAGATCCAGATGTGAATAATGGATCTGGTGCTGCCCGAAGGACACGGCAGTATCGACGGGTATTCTTTCCACGGTAAACGCAGGTACTGGAAAAGGTCCAACAAAAATATCATGTAAATCACTGTTATTAATGATGTAATAATTGAGATGGGCCTGTATGATTGAAAAATAAATGGGCTCATCTGGGTAGAAAACATCTGCGTTGCTGATATCTCCGGTAATTTTTAGAAGTTTGATGTTGCTTTTGTCTAATTGATTTTCAGGTGTTTTTTTTATCTTGAACAATTGGCAAAGCATTGCCTGATCTTCTGGAGTGATTTCAAATAATCGGGCCAGATTGTCAACATATTCAAGCGCTTTTGGGGATGGCGGGCTCTGTAATTTTATAACGGCATGGGATTCCAGCATGAAAAACAACAGGGTATTCCGGTCATCCTTATATTTTTCCCGGATTTTTTCCAGCCTCTGCCAGAGAAAGGCATTTCCCTTTTTCGTGATGAGATGCAAATACTTTACTATCTTTTTGATAATTTCAGGAGCGTAGTGGCGGTTGTAATGGTCATGAATATACTGACTGGCATCCTGGTGAACAGTTTGATCGGCATAGGCGATGTATGCCAGCACAAAAATTTCATCTTTCAAAGCAGGAAACTTGTCGATTATTTCTTGCTGAAATTCGTGGGATTTCCCATGAAAGAGTGATTGAAAATAATTGGTAATTCTTTTCATTGTGATACTTCCCATGCTAAGGAGGTTGATGTCAGCCGGGTCGAGCTCGGTAGTCTTTCTTGGCAAAATATGTGAAAACGGGGTTAAAGCAGGTTAACGGAAACTATCCTCCGTTTGACTGGCCTTAACCCCGGCATCTTTTGGTACAGGTTATATTATATGAATCCAGTCAGCATAATGGCATGGGCTGCACCGCCGACAGCTTTGTACATTTTGACTTTAATATAAAATTTGCCGGTCCATTTTGGGTTAATGGTTACCACCGACCAGGATTTTGTTGTGGTATCTGAAGAGACAACGTTACCGTTTTCATCATACAAGGTCACATCAAGATCCGTGGCATCGTCACATCCCACGGCGAGTATGAAATAGGTATTTCCTGCATAAAAATAGTTGGAGTAGATATACTCTTCTCCGGTATGAAGGAATAAGGATTTAATGTCAGAAGGCTTTGTTCTCCAATTAATGATACCCCCAGTTTTCTGATTCAGCGCTTGAATTACACCAGCTGCATTTGAAATTGCGCTTTGTTCAGTTGCCCAACAGGTTGCAGAAATCCCGGAAATAAAAATTACGGCCGAGATCAAGATACAGACAATAGTTTTCTTTTTCATGATATCTCCTTTATTTTGAAATCTCTGCAACAAGTTCGCCACTGATTTTTTCCAATTTTTTTATGTTCTCCATGGAAATGTTTTCACCCTGTTGCACCGATAGCAATGGTTTTATCTGTTCCAGATCGTCCATTATTTTTTTGACGAGACCCGTCGTCTGAAGACTTGGGGGCAGCGTTTTTAAATCTGCTATCAGATCGGCTGTCAGGAGGGGTTGCCTGAGAAAGCTTGAGCCTTTGTTGGAATTATTTATTGCAAGTCCTTTAGTGGCATAGTAGAGACCTGTTACCATTCCAGCGGCATTGGCCATGACAACAGCTGAAGGATTACGCATGGCCTGGATTTCATCCTTTACCCAGGTTTCAAGCTGGACCATTTCCACACCCACCTCGTCCCATTTCCCTTGCTTAACCAGGTCAGTGATTGCCTCTTTTTTGTTTTCTATGGTTTCTGATACGCCAAAGGTTTTTCCGAGGGCTTCAACGGCGTTGGCCAGGGTATTGAGAGAGTCTGCGTCCCGGGTAATAACGGAAATCGAAGCCTGACTCATTAATCGCCCCAGGTTTAAGCTGCGTTTTTCTTTTGACACATAAGAGCTGATGTCCGAATTTGAGATGTCCGCAGTAAAGGGAATCCCGGATTTTTTTGCAGCGTTGAACAGTTCAAGGGCTGCGGGATAATGGATGATAGATTTATCACTGAGCTGTAGCTCTTCAGATGTGAGTGGTTCATTTTTCTTTTCAGAACAGAGTCCTGAAGGAGCTGCAAGCAGACACACAAGAAATGAGATAACGATGGCTAAGCAAACACGTTTCATAAAATTTTTCCTCATAATTGTTGGGTGTAAATGAGATCTAAATTTAGTTCAGCAAATTCAATATTTAGTGATTTTGATCATCACCTCCTTTTTAAAACGGATTTTTTGTTTACCTTCAACCAAACTATAGTTTATTGAGCACCGACCAGGCATTATGATATTTTTTAATCCGTTTCAGGTCCTTGTCTGTAACTTTTTTTATGCGCTTGATGTTCATATTGTCTTCAAGATCTGCCAGCTTTACATTTGCAGCAATGGGGGTCTTCTTGATACGTTCAATAGTGTCCTCGTATGAGACAAGAGAAGGATTCCTTGTCAATGATTGAACCGCATCAAGAATCCTGTCATCAAATCCGTGTTTTCTCAAATCCTCAATGGTAGCAGACGAGTCTTCGATGACATCATGCAGAAGTGCAACGATTTTTTCTTCCTCTGTTTGGACTGCCATCATTACACGGATTGGATGGAGAATGTAAGGCTCTCCTGCTTTGTCCTTTTGCCCTTTATGGGCCTCCAATGCGATTCCCAGTGCTTTTTCCAATAGTGTCATTAATTCATCCTACAATTTTGTTATTTTATAGCCGACTTGTTTTAATATCCTTGGCATTTGGATAATGAATATTCTGTCATAATCTTTGATTTCCTCGGTCAGTTCATCCCAGGGAACCAGATGGGGAGAGAGCCTTGTCTGTACAATGGCATTTAGTCTCATTTTATCAGCGGTATTTTTCAAAATATGCCCCAGAGCTTGTGCGAAAGTTTTATAGACAGGAAGAATTTGTGTGAATTTTTGAACTTGTTTTTCAATAAATTCGAGATTTTCTCTATTCGACAGATAGTTTTCCAATCGCCGGTGCAACCACTGCCCCCAGCGCTTATCCTTCGACGAATAGGAAACAAATGCCCAATATTGTTTTTTCTCGTTCATATCATTTTTTCCACTATTTGGAATTTTACTTCCATGTGCGGTCACCGCCGCACCTACAGCGTTCAATGCTTGGTGTCTTTTTCGATGTGGATGTTGTAACCGAAATCGTTTATTTTTTGGATTCATTGTGAAGCAAATATTTATCGACTAGTGCCTTTCTGTCTCATCAATGGTTGGGATTTTGAGCAGGGATAATTTGAGCCTGCCGTCTTCATCACAACCTCCGTTTACGAGTAAATTATTACCAGAGATGGTTATGGACTGAATCCCATTTGTATCCTCAAGTTCATAATCCCAAATCCTAGAACCATTCTTATAATCTAAACACCAGAGTTTATTTCCGGACGCTACTATTACATGCCTTTTTAAAACTCCAGCAGTGCATAAACGAGAGGATCCTCCATGTGTTGAATCTACCGTGTTTGTCCAAACAACATTTCCGTCGTAATTGATTCTGGAGACCATTACCGGACGTTTATTCCATGAACCTCGCCCGAAAGCAGGAGCGTTTTCATCCGTTCCGACAATATAGATACAGGACGGTGTCAGTGTTATGGAGTCAATTTGAGTGAAACTATTCGTTGGAATTTGTAAATTCACTTCGAAGAGCTTTTTTGGTTTTCCTTTCTGAATCGTATAAACTCGAATGCGAGTGTCGGAGACCTGTGCATACATGATGTTTTCGGGGTTGTCGTCCATCAATGTTACGTATGGGCCGGATGGGGTGCAATTCCCACCAACGATGCTTCTGTCTTTTCCTCCTTCAAATGAGATCAATCCATGCATTGGTCCTGTATAATGATTCAATTTTAATGAAATATACCATTGGCCATTTTCTAATTCAAAAACTTCTCCAACAGAGAAAACTTGAGATTCGATTTCGGATAATACTCGTTTGCTTGATTGAAGAATGTCTCCAGAATCGCTAAGTTCTGCTATCCAACACTGAGAAGCTTCAGAATTTGTAAACTGATGCGGAACATTCCACACTCCCGGAACTAAATAAGTTTTTCCGGAAGAGCTGACGAGTCCTTTTCCAGGAATATCAATGCCCGGTCCACCAAATTTTTTTATCCATTCCGGCTCGGCGGAATGATCAAGTTTCATTACCACGATGTCATTTTCTGACGATGCAGTAAGTAGCCATCCGTTGTTGTGCGCTGGTGCTAATGAAACGTCTTTTAGACTCATTTCGAAGCGTATCTTTTTATTCCAAATTAACTGGGGAAAGTTTTCTGTCGCTTGTTTCGTGCTATAAAGTTCTGTTTTCCGAGGTGCAGCTTTTCCCTCTTTCACATCAAGCATGTGTTCAATTTCGTAGAAATTGCCAAAATCAAATCCTTGAGTCCTCACTAATTCAAAGCGTTTTCTAATGCCATCATTCCAAGAGTTTCCATCAGAATCAACCGATCCTACATACTCCATCAATATGTTTTTGGCTTCTTCCAACCGTCCATTCATCAAATAGGCAAGACCGAGCTGCATATGTATTGGAGAGGGAGCATCACCGTTGATGCGATTGACTCGTTTCTCGTATTGGTGCAAGAGGTAGTTAACAACACCAGGGTAACCGGCAGCAAGTAGTAGAGCTGTGTTTCCGTCTTCGTCAGAGGTATCTATGTCAATACCGGCATCCAGACAATTTGCAATTTTTACCAAATCCCCCTCTTCTGCAGCTTCAAGAAAATCGCCGGAATTCGTAAGACTCACTATATCCACATATCTTTGATCACATGCCAAAGAGGTTGGACGTTCAACACGTGGGGAGACAACAGTTTTTACAAAACGTTCGAGCCCTGAAGCCCCATTTAAACTACTAAGTGTTTGACGCAGAGCGAGAGACTCTCGTGGACTTATGTTCTGTAATACACCAGTAGTTGGTTCTATTCTTCGCCGAGCTGTCACCCATGCTATATCTCTAAGCGTAATTATGTCGGATTCGCTATAGGAAATATCGGGAAGTATATCCAATATTTGAACATGATACGCTCCATCAACCATCAGGGTTCGTTCACCATTAACGAGAGTGGCCGAGTGAACCCAAGGCTCGTCGATCGTGAATCTAGCAAGGGACTTTGCTGATTCGATATCCTGCAAATTGATTATAAATTGCCCAGTAATCGTATTCAGAGAAACAATTATAATCCATTTTCCATTGGGGCTAAATGAGCATGAACAAATCAGGTCTTCATATTTGAAATTTTCGCCTACAAGCTTTCCGGTGTTTGTGTCCAAAACACGTACAACATGTTCTGTGGCAGTTAGGCTTTGATTTCCGCTAGAATCAAAGGATAGGTGTTTCACCTGCGACTCATGCTGGATCCGGTTACCGATAATTTTACCAGTTGTAGTGTCCCAAATCTCAGATTGATTCCCATCAACAATGACCATTTTATGACCTAGCGGCCCAATCAAAATCATTTGCGAGTCATCACTGTACGGACCCGCCTTCAAAAGAACGGCACTGTTTGAAACATCTCTCAGTTGAATAGTTAAATCTTCCATTACAAAAATGGCTTTCCAACTCCCATTACTGTATTTTAATGAGGTAATTCTCCCGTTTTCGACTTGAGTTTCATTGGTGAGTTTACCCGAATTTCCACTAAAAATGTGTACGGCATCTTCTGACATTACGGCAAACTCACTCCCATCGGCGCTGAATACCGGCGGAGCAATTGAGCAACCTAAATCAATAGGATCATAAAGGGATTTTCCGGTGGTCGTATCCCAAACCGTTATGACGTCGTTGTCATCTGTGATGAGCAAAGTTGATCCGTTCGGGCTGAATTCTGCGGCAGCAATTGACTGATCGTGATCCAATGATGGGCAGATCATTTCACCTTCAATCCAATCCCATACTTTGACAGAATATTCTGACACTGTAACAACGTGATTCCCATTTCGACTAAAAGTTGCCGATTCAATCGGATCTTCGTGTTGCATCGGCTTCCCCACAAACCTCCCTGTAGAACAATCTAATACTCTTGCGCTTGTCTGTGACTCAGGTGTCATCACGATACGGGAGTAATTGTCGTGGATTGCGAAAATACTTCCTTCACGTTGAAACTTCCTTCCCAAGACTTCTGTTGAAGTCGCATCCCACACCTGAGCCGTCTTATCGAGTGATGCTGTTACAATTCGTCTAGCAGTTGGATCAAAGGAAACTGCTGTACATGATTCATGTTTTATGCTATCGCAAATCGTTTCGTCGGTTGCGGAATTCCATATTCGGATACTCTCGCCAGATGGAGAAGCGACTCTTCTTTTGTTAGGGCTGTAAGTTGATAAGGCTCCCTCCCAACGGTGCCTCAGAGGTTTTTGAACAGCCTCATGGATCTGGACACAAGTCTTTACATCCCAAAACTCAAATGAGTCGTAAGTTTCACAAATGATATACTCGTCTGTATTATTAAAAGCAGCAGATTTTATTAGACCTTCAGAGCGCATCGGGATACCAATCGATTCACCAGTTGTCGCGTCCCAAAGATGAATGGATTCCAAGGTTGTGGTCGCCACCCAACGGTTATTCCAACTAAAAGAAGCTGATTGAATGTTATTTTTGTGCTTGAGTGGTTTGCTAATAACTTCACCAGAGTCGGCGTCCCAAATTTGAGCGATTTTGTCTGAAGCACCACAGGTGACAATCATTTTGCCATTTGGACTGAAGATTGCGGAATAGACGCTACCAAATTTGTGAATTATCGGTTTGCCCACGGCTAAACCAGTGTTTGCATCCCATACCTGCGATGTCCCGTCTTTTGATGCAGTTGCAATGCGTTCACTGTCGGGACTGAATTTGGCAGATTGAATTTGCCCTTTATGTTCAATCGGTTTACCTATTCTATCGCCGGTCTTGCTGTCCCAAACATGAACTTTGTTGTCGTCTGATGTTGTAAGTATTTTTCTTCCGTTGGGACTAAACGAAGCAGTTCTAACTTTACTGGAATGTTTCAACAAGACCTCTAATCTTGCACCACCCATTTGCTGAACAAGAAACGTGAGTTTAGCCTGAATTGCTAGGTTTTGAGGATCGTTTTGAACAGCTCGCGCCAGATGGGCTAGAGCAATATCCGGACGCTCCTGTTCTACCTTTTCACATGCTATCAAGAAATCCGACTGAGCAGATTGAACTTGGATTTGATGTTCTTTATTAACAGCCCCTTGCCGTTGCTGCCAGGCCACAATGCCCCCGGTCACGGCCAGGATTGCCAGTAGGGCAAACACGGCAGAAAGCAGCTTTGAGCGCCGGGCACGTTTGCGTTCTTCCCGCTGGCAATGGTCGCTTAGTGCCTCGCGCTTGAGCTGGAGCAGGTAAGAGGCCACACCCACAAATCCGTTTTCCCAGCCTTCTTTTTCAGAATCATCACCGTCCGGGACCATGGTGGGCAGATTCCGGGCCAAGACCTTGCTGCCCTGTTCCAGCAGGGCTGGGCAGAGGCTCTCTGATTCATCCCCGATTCCGACATTTCCCTTGAGGATCACAGGCACTATGTCTGCCAAGACGTCTTTACGTTTCGGATCAGAAAGAAAATGCCGGATTTCCATATCAACCGGTTGGGAGGATGCAGAATCAGGAGAACATAACACGATCAGAAATCGGGATTGTAATATGGCCCCTTTGATATTCTCCCAATAGTGGGCATCATCGACTTCCAGGTTGGTTTTATCCCTGTAAACCGGGCGGATATATTTCGGATGCACTGGGCGGGCCTCTTCTGCCACCATTTTGACGGGAAACCGGAACCATTCCAACCTTCGTTGGAGCCATTTGGCTGCCTTGCTGTCCTTTCTGGAGTAGCTGATAAAGGCAAAATATTTGTATGTGCTATCGTTGGTCATAATACTCCTTGATCAAAGTGGATTCTCATCTAATTTGAGTTTCATGCCGCTTTTTTGGATTTGAAAAATTCATTTTTCATCCATTCAAGGGCTTTGCGGCATGCCTCCGGCTTCCATTCATTCCGGATAAATAATTCAAAATCAGCTGCCAGCCCCTGCTCAAATATCGCCTGATCCAGAATTTGCGGCAAGGTAAGTACGCGAAATTCGGATGAACTGATTATATTTTATATATTTTTAATGTTAAAATTCCACCACAAGCAGCCCGACGTTATGATCAAGCCCTAAGTTCTCAATAAATCCGGGCATTAGGGGAATTCTTTTGAAGAGCACCCGGCTTTTAAAGGCTAAACTGACTTTATCATCACTCCGAGTTGTTCAGAATTTGCTACAAATTCTACTAAAACACTGTATATAAAGTCAATTTCAAAGAGAGCCCCGACCATTAAATATTTACAGACCCAATATTTTTAATAACGTGCTTTTTTTTCAAAGAATTGTCAATAAAAAAACAAAAGCATAACTTTTAATTATTGATTATGTTGCTTTTTACACAAACACATAGCCCCAATTCACTTTATATCAGTTCAATCGTATATAAAAACAATCAAGAAGTTGATGCTTTAGACCAAGCCACAGCACCTATAGATAAGATAATTATAGGCTCAAATTCACTTTCCCCTTGTCACACCATCAAATCCCCTATTATTTGTGAAATTTTATTTTTTGTATTTTTTAAAACAACTTTAGTATCTTCTTGCCAGAAATTACAGGCTTTCTGGAAATCATGGCCCAATATACCATAAAAATAAAGTAACCTTGACCGTAATAGATTTATCTCATCAAACATCACTGATGAACCAAAGCGAAGGGGATATAAGCAAAGAGCGTCTAACTCATCAATTCTATTTTTTAAATTGCTTTGAAAAAAAAGCAAAGAATCCGAATCAATATTGTGATTCAAATTGATATTATGAGATGAAGTGAACCGAGTCATGTCATTAATAATAGCTTCAATAAGTTCATCAACTCGTATTAATTGGCGCATTGTTTTAATTTTATTGGATAGCATCTTTGTTTTTGTGGGTACATCGGAAGCCTCAGATGGCTTGATGGTATCCTGACCTTCATAGGCAAGAATGGCTTCCAAATGCTTTACAGTCAACAGATCTTCCTCATAAAAAAACGAGTAGAGACTGTTGAGAATCGACTTTATTTCCCTGACGTTTCCAGGCCATTGATAATCCATTAGCCTGGATAAAATTTCTTTTGAAAGTTGAGGCCGATGATCATTCTCGGGATTAATTTTTTCCCAGAAAGATAAAGTCATAAGCGGAATATCTTCCCTGCGATCTCTAAGAGGAGACGTATAAATCAACATGCCTAAACGTAAACGATAATAGAGATCTTCACGGAACTGTCCCTGGGTAACCATCTTATAAAGGTGCCTGTTGGTTGCAGCAATTACTCGGGCGTTGAGTTTATTATTCTTTACACTCCCCACTCTTCTGCCTGATCCATCCTGTAGTGCCCGAAGTATTTTTACCTGGTGATGAAGGCTCAAATCTCCAATTTCATCAAGGAAAAGAGTTCCGCCATCTGCTGCCTCCCATAATCCAGTTTTGTCATACGTCGCTCCGCTAAAAGCCCCTTTAGTGTGACCAAAAAGTTCCGATTCAAAAAGTTCTGAAGGGATGGCTCCACAATTAATTGAGATAAATGGCTTGTCACTTCTATCACTGTGATGATGAATTTGCCTTGCAATAACATCCTTACCTGTACCGGAATCACCCAAAACCAAAACAGGTCTTTGGTTTTGAGATGCCCGAATAATAAGTTGACGAATAAATTTTGTATCACGCGATTCCCCAATATAAGCATCTTCAATATCAGGACTTACTGCCATGGGAGGCAACATTTGGCATAGGTCATCCTCATCTGGTTCTAATTGTTTCTCACTGGTTTTTACACTTGATTTGATTTTGCCAGGTATAAACAAATTAAAAATCGCATCAGACGTATTACCAGACGTTGTTTGCCATAATTCCTTGAATACTTCATCACCAAGGGCAAGCAAACTCCTGTTTCTGATTACTTCATCCTTATTGAGATAAGCATAAACGCTCCCAATAAACCGTCTTATATGGCTATATTTTCCAACAGCAAGGGGAATTTTATCTTTTGTGGATTCAAACATTTTAGTCAAACCTACAGCATCATTTTGCTGTCCCAGAAAATCTATTTCATTTTCATAAACTTTTAACTTTTCCGTATATCTTTCAGAAAAGACTATAAGTGATTTTGTTTTGGTTTCGTAATTATGAGTATTCTGTTTAATTTCTTCAATCTCAAGTGACATCCCTGATGGGTTATTATTATTGTCCGATTGAGTAAAGACGACCGCATCAATTTTCATTTAAATCTCCCGTGCTTCTCCTGTATTTTGGAAAAACAAAAATAATGAATCATCCAATTCATTTGATTGAATGGTAAATATTTGTATTTCAAAATTCATACCATACACATTATATTTTTTGGTTTGATCTGTAATACTATAACAATATAAACACTTTAAAGAATATTAATTTTTAGATTAAAAATAAACTCAACAAAATCTTACTAAACTTATATCAACTCAACGAACAACTCAATACTCATCTCCTACCCAAAACCATATATTCTATATAATAAAATAATCATTAGATTTAATAACAGTTACTTATACACAACATCAATATAAAATATTATTGTTGGCACGAAAATTGATATTATTAAATTTCATCAATCATTTATAAAATCAGATCTATGGGATCTGTTTTAAAAAAGAATAAACAAATAATAAGGCCAATTAAAAATTGGAGTTTGATCACAATGATCAAGGCCGACCTTAAAGTCAACCAAAAATTGCCATGATAACAATATTAGAGCTTGATCATAACGTCGGCCTTCTTGTGATGGAATTTTAATGGTGAAAAAGGAGATCAATCAAATGAGTAATTCAAATATCCCTACTTACCAGGGAGAAGTGATTCTTGATCATACCCCGCGAAAAGCGTTTCAGATTGATACTGAATCAATAATAAGTTCAATCAAGCAACAATTCAGCCATCGCTCTTTGTGTTTCCGTGAACTGGGACAAAATAGTGTGGACAGTGGCTGTAGTATGATCGAATCTGAATTTAGATACGATGCAGAAAACAAACTGATGCTGGTTTTTTTTCGAGATGATGGTTGCGGTATGGATGAAAAAATAATCAAAAGTAATTATCTGTGTCTTTTTGATTCCTCCAAAGAAAATATAATTGATAAAATTGGAGAATTCTCACTGGGAAGGCTCAGTATGCTCTGTTACGATCTGGCGGGACTGGAGATTATCACTATGACCCCACAGGGAGGGGCATATGCAGTTGTAATTCACCCTACACTTTCAGGAAAAGTTTTTGAAATTTCACGTTTAAATGCTACCAAAATGATTGGTACCCAACATGGTACGCTGGTCTGTATGAAAATACCCCTACCGAATAAAGAGGCATTTGTTGAAGAAGTTAAAATCATCAACGAAACGATTCGAAAAGAATTATGCTGGATAAATCCAGCCATGCACCAAACAACAGTAAAATTACAAAAAAATGGCGAGCTTAATTACAAAAGGGAAAAAATAAATATCACTTTTGAAGTACCCGGTGAATACACAATGCAGGATAAACATGGCAATTCTCATTTTGATGTTAAACTGGCATCAGGTCTTGGAGAGGTCACTTTATCAGTAGGTTTGGAAAATACAGGAAGCAAAAATTTACCCTCAATCACCCTGTGTAAAGGCAATATTCCAATTGAGCGGCCCAACGGGTTACCCTGGACCGGAGGCGAAGCCTTTACACTTCAAAAAACCCATGTGATTCTGGATAGTTTTTACTTTAAAACCAACATAGGCCGCAATCGAATATCACTTGATACGCCGTTTTTAAAAGAACTCCTTCCCAAAATTTTCAAACACGTTATACTGGAAGGTTTTGTTCGTTCTTCTGCAATCCTTTTAACAAAAAACCCATTAGAAATTTATGAACACCGCACAAATTTTCAGATATTAATGGCGGACACAATGGTTCAATCTGAAAAACATAATTTTTCTCCGCCGGTTGAAGTTCTGAATGCTCCTTTTATCCCAAGTTATACTTCACACATTCCATATTCACTCGACTTTCTCGATAAATGGGAGGGCAGTATTTATTTCACATGGGAGCGTCCTTCATCCATGAGCATGCGGAATTTTGTAAAAGCGGATGAACCTGAATTTATCTGTATTTGTCTTGCAGACCTCCCCTATCAATTCCAGGATTATTTAGAAAAAAGATACAATGGCCGTCTTGTCAAAAAAGAGAACCGCCTTTTGGTCAATAATTTCGATACTCCTAAAGCGTTGAAAATTTCAGAGCTTGTGGAAAAAAAATTAGAACTCAAATCTGTTTGGAGTAACTTTCGAAACTCAGTTGAAAATTCTAAGAATTTTCCAGATCACCTGGCAGTGCGTGTTGGTAATTTTTATTCATACAAAGGAACTGAAGAAAAAATGACACCAACTTATTTTCAAAACAACCCATTCCCAACCGTTTATTTAAACTTGAATAACACTCACATTCAAAATTTAATTGATTTATTATCAAATTCAAATAAATATCAGATGTTTGCAGCACATTTTTTAATACGTGAAATATTGTGTGACATTGGATTTTCATGCCCTGCAAATCAAAGAGAGAATTTACTCACCAAAGATATAGTCCAGCGCTTTGGTCGAGCAAACCTCGTAAGACTCCCTTGGGAAGAGGAAAACATCTCCACTGATTGTGATCTCAATGAATTTATCCAAATTTTTGATAATGTCATCAATTTATAATTTCGCGGATCTGCTAAAAAAAACAACACCTTATTTATAGGATTTTAAAATGCTGAAAAATATAGAAAAAAACTTATTACTGGAAAGAAAGTTTATTTTTGAAGCCCATCATGAAAAGGGATTTGAAAAACTCAGAGAAAATCAATTCGCTTTTCCTGAACAGGGGATTGTCCATGAACCTGTGGCAAATGCCCTGGATCAACAACAAGGCAAGGAACCTATTGTTATTACACTGATAAAAGAAAAAAACACTTATCATCTTACGTTTAAAGATAATGGGATAGGGCTGATTCATGACAATCTTGAGGCATTGCATTTCATTGGAAAAAGCAGCAAAAGAAATAATAAAAAAAATACCATAGGTAGATTTGGAATGGGGCTTGTCGGTGCCTTTAACAGTCATCTGGGTGTAAAAAAAGTTGAAATAAACACTGTGGTTTGCGGGCGATCATCCCAAATTATATATGATTGTTCTCATACGGGTATACCTTATTGGTATATGAATGAATCCCAGGAAAATTGTCATGGATTTGCCATAACATTTACTTTTCCCAAAAGTAGCCACGCAGGGATAATGAAAGCGCTGTCATCTTTTTTAAGACAAACAATAGTGCCAGTTGATTTTAATGGAAATATAATCTGCATTGATCCTTCTTTGATGGCGAGGAAAGGAGATATCAATATCTCAATAGAAGATGAGCCGACGGTTCACTATGTGGCCAGATCAAGGGCCAGAGAATGGGAATTCATTGATGATATTCACCTCTATCTAAGAAAAATGCCTGTGGAAAAAGATAAAATGTATCCCATGTTTATAAGCACCGGAGGGTCAAAATTGCCTCAGAATTATCAACACTATGATAAACCGTATATGCAGAATGAGTCCTGCATTGTTCTGAGCAATCATGGAGAACCCACTTTGGGGCGAGATAAATTTGTAAGGGATAAGGATTTTGATAAAATCAAGCAAAGCGTTGAAACAGCAAGATGTATGGCTTTAATAAAATTGTTTAAAAAAGCGATGGGAAGCAAATCAAAAAGACTAAAACAATATGCTGATGATATGGCAACTGCCAATATTTATACATTACGTAATCTTTTAGTTAACAGAATTCAATCAAACAACTCTTTTTTTGAGCATAAAGAACATACTATTGATCTTGTGGATTACTTGATCAATTATCCACTGTTTTTAACATTTAACAGCCCAACGCCAATGTCAATCCATAATATACTTGAGGATAAAAGTTCTAAAGGAGTGTTCTTTTATGCAAAGGCCCCTGATGCCGCAGCATTTCTTGATGGAGAACACAACGCAAATTTCATCCTCAAAGAAAAAACATACTATTTTGATAATCTTTGGGGAGGGCATGAACAAAGGCAAATTGAAAATATATTAAAACCCCTGCTGGAACAAATGGAGGGGATAGAGTTAATCAGTATGGAGGAACTTCTCTGGAATGAAAAGAAGCTGGAAGAACTCGAAGAACGTAAAATTATTTCTCGAACACCACTAAAGGTTCGTCGGGTTTCTTCTCCGGACAAATTGACCGTTGATTTTTTGGATCGCTTGAAAACACTACTTAATCGTCCTTGGTTCAGGCATTCACTGGTCCGTTTTCATCCTCCAAAAAAGATTCATCTTTTTCCCATACAAATTAAACAACGGAAAGAAAATGGAGAAATCATTGCAGCAGTTTTAAATGGTACCGATCAAGATCCGGATCAACTTTGCATCGGCATCTGTATGGACTCATTGCCAATGAGATCCATTCTTAAGCTAAGTAACGGAGAGTTGGCTGCCTTACCAATCATCTGTCATGAATTGATCCACCATCGACGGAAATTAGTAGAAAGTGATGATAATAAAATTTCACATAATGAAAATTTTCATCTTGACCGCATACAACTTGAAGATAAAGTGCTCAGAAATTGTGTGCTTCACCTGCTTGGCAAAGAGGATGAGTTGGTTCAAGATTGTGGAATGGTGAATGAATCTGGAGAGGTGTTAGTTTTATGATTTAAATCAAAAAAATGGCAGTACCTGCGGGCACAATGAATTAAGTCTCACCGGTAAAGCTGGGGGGTACTATTCTTTTTATAAAAAAGGCTTGCACTTGTATCATCTATAATCTAAAACTAATCTGTTCTCTGAATGTCTTTAATATTAATTTCGTATCTTGTTTGTATTTGATTGTTAGAGATAGATTATACAAATAATGATGCGAGCTCACAATATTTGCTATAATTCCGGGATAAAAATAATAAATGGGCACTTCAAGCAATTCAAACAATTCATCTGGTGGTAACCGGTTGCAATCCAACAATGGTCAATCCAATCATATTAATGATACATCACAATTAGTCATGGATAGAATGGATTCCAATGAAATAAAGAGGAACCAGAAGGAGCATATTGATAAGACTATTATACAAAATATAACCGTTAAAAACCTAACTGCACGATACCCCAAAAAAGAATACCCCTCCATTGTCAACGTTTCATTTTCTCTGTGCCAAGGTCAAATGATGGCCATAATGGGACCTTCCGGCTCTGGAAAATCCTCCCTTATCCAAGCCCTGCTTGATAAAATAATTGTTGAGCAGGGAGACATCTTTGTGAATGGAAAAAAGTGCACCAATGCACTTTTAGATTTCAAAACACATTTGGGCTTCGCACCCCAGGACGATATTCTGGATGACTCCCTGACAGTTTTTGAAAATCTCTATTTTTATCAGAAACTGAAATCTGACAGTGATCGGCATAAGCGGAATGTTGGAAAAGATATTGATAACATACTTAGTACTTTCAATATTTTGCACAAACGAGACAAACGGGTGGTCAGCCGTGATACAAAACTCTCAGGCGGCCAACGCAGACGTCTCAACATGGCCATGGAACTACTCAATGATCCAGATGTATTGATTCTGGATGAACCCACCAGTGGACTTTCATCCAAAGATTCCGAACAGCTGATTTCCTTTCTCAAAGACTTGACCCACCAAGGGAAAATGGTATTGCTGGTAATCCACCAACCCTCTTCCGCGATTTATAAAATGTTTGACAAGGTTTTGATTGTAAATATTGATGGGGAGCAGCTTTTTTTTGGAGATCCTTTAAAAGCGCTTGAGGTTTTTATTCAGGTCTCCAAAGATCCCCACATTTCAAAAGACTATGTGGAGTGTCCAACGTGTAAAAAGGTTGATCCGGACATTTTGCTGAATGCCCAGGAGGATGCCCAATCTGATTATTGGAACTCCCTGAGATTGCCCCAATGCCCTGGTTTCACAAAAGATCCCCATGAAGAATTGTGTTGTCCCAAAGAACAAAATAAAAGAGGCGAACACAAAAGTTCCGGCCCCCCCCACAAACCCCTGAATGGTTCGAAATCCATTCTGAACCAGTTGGTCTTGCAGACAAAACGGCAAATGCTCAGCAAGTCCAGGGACAGATTGAATCAATTATTTAGTTTTGTCATACCCCCCATTTTAGGAGTTCTGGGAGGGTTGGTCTTTCGATTTACTCCAGACAATCAGCCCTATTCGATTGTGGAAAATGAGCATTATGTTCATTTTCTTTTTCTTATTGTCATTACAGGAATGTTTTTTGGGCTCATGGCAAGTGTCTTTGAAATAATCAAAGACAAAACCATGCTGCAAAGAGAAAGTTTGGGCGGAACCTCAGTTGGAGCCTATTATTTTGCCAAATTTCTGGTTCTTACCTTGTTTGCCGTTGTTCAAAGTTTTGCTTTCCTTATTCCGGCGCACTGGATACTGGATGTGAAATACATGTTAATGGTGAACGGCGGTTTGATGATTCTGATCTCTTCCATTGGTATCGGATTTGGCCTTTTGTTCTCAGCACTGAGTACATCGGTGCTTGCGGCATACAACCTTGTTCCCCTGATTTTGATTCCCCAGATTATTTTGGGGGGCGGTTTCATCCCCTACCAACAGATGAGCAGCTCTCTTTATGTGTTTGAAAAAGGGTGGGCCTTGACATGTCAGCAGGACAAAAGCCAGGAATGGCATGTAAATAAATACAAAGCGCCGATTCTTGCCCGTTTGTTGCCGGCAAGCTGGGCCCTGGAATTTCTTGTTACCGCCAATTATTCTTTTCACCCTGTCAGTCAGTTAAAATCTGAAAAACAATTAGCACTTGAACAGGTAGCGCAAAAATATAAACGGTTAAATATAAGTGGAAAGTTGCCGCAAAATACCCGTTACCAAAAACGAAAGGAGGAACAGCAGATCAGAAAAAAATTTGACCTGGAAATTTTAGAGAAACAGGCTCAATTGAACAAGGAGATTGGTGATATGGGAGCGGGATTAACCCTTCAGCAAAGAGGGGAATTCAAGGCCCAACATCATGATTATTTTACGGCATTGTCAGGAAATCGGTACTATAACGATATTCTTTCCAGAACATGGTTTTTGAATATCATTGAGTTGTCGTCCTATTTATTGTTTTTGTATCTGGCAGGTTTTTTTATTATTCGATCCACCATTCGACGGAGGTAGAAATGAAAAAAGTGACACCATTGTTTTGTAACCTTTTGCCAATCGTTTGCCTGTGCTTTGCACTGGTTATCTGTAACTCCCAAACATTGCTTGCTCAACAGGCAAAATCGGAAAAGCCCCCTTTAAACAAAGAACTCCTGGATAAGTATTCTGGAAGATTAGAGATTGCCTATCTTGTACCAAGGCCTGCGGTCATTCAAAAGGTACTTCAAGGAAACGAGTTTACCTATACCGGTCAAATTAAACCCAATTTGACAAAAAATTATTCTGAAAGTATAAAAATTGCCCTCAATCTCGGATCCAGATGCACCGATGGACTTATGATGACATATGGAGATCAAAAAGCCACGGATTCCGAGTTGCAAGATTTGGGAACAACCATCATGAAACTTACTGAAGATTTGGGTTTCAAGGATGAGTTAAAGACAATCGATAAATTAAAACTGGCTTTGAAGAACAAAAATCAACAAGAAATCAAAGAGAGCATGGACTTGCTGTTTGATGAGTCTGAACAGCTTTTACGAACAAAAGGTGACAACGACTTGGCCATGCTGGTCAGTCTGGGAGGATGGACCGAATTGATGTATTACGCCTCTGAAGAGCTGTCCAAGAATTATCAGGAAGAAAGTTCGAAAGTTCTTGCAATGGATTATGTTGTTGATGTTTATATTAAAGCTTTGACATCTTTGAAGCTTTTTGTCCAGGATTCCCCCACCCTGTCGGCGATTGCGGAAGAACTTCCCAAGATCAAGGCGTTCATGAAAATATCTCCAAATCAGCCCCTATCCAAGGATGCTGTGAATGGTATTTATCATATTGCCAAAAACTTGAAACAGAAAATCGAAATGCCTTAAAAAGGAGGAGAATATGAAAAATCTAAAAACGTCTGTTTTTGTTCTGGCAATACTGTTTTGTATCACTTCATCTGCCCATGCGTTACCAACTATTTATACCGTGGTGATGGATGCTTCCGGTTCCGTGGGCGATTCAGATTTTCGGAAAGCAAACCAAGCGCCAAAAGCGCTATTGAAAATGTTGTATGATGCCAGTCAACTTCCAATCAACCTGGGAAGGCCAGCCGATTTTATCTCCATTGGATGGTTTGGCGGAAACGACGATTTCGCTCAACTTCCATATATCAACGTCTCAGATATTACCAAAGCAGCAGTGATATCTGGGGCACTGGAACGAATCAAGCATCCGAAATATGGATATACTGCCATTTATACAGCCCTGCTGAAAGCAACTTCTTCGGCAATAGATCAGGAGAAAGCTCTCAACGGCAACTACAATCAGGTGATCATTGTGGTGACAGATGGCAAGGATACCCAATCACCCTTGGAAGTGAAAGCTTTGACAAGGAGGATCTTTCCCAATGATAAAATTTTTGTATCCATTGTGGGAGTCGGTCCAAGTGCAGATATCAGTGAGTTTGAATTTGCCGACGACAGGCGTAACATTGCAGATTTTGACGAACTTAAAGTTGTTTTCGGCCTAATCAGCGGATTTTTCAGGTAATCTTGAATTCTCCATAAAAAACTATTATCCCTGCCATTGTAGCCATCATGGAAGACTTCCGTGGCAGGGCTTTTCGTAAGCTGAGAAATTATTGAATGATTCCCGGAATATAAATAGAAGTGCCGATCATAGCATACACTTTGCTACAATTTTTTTTACATGACCTGCCTTGAAGTAAAAATGAGTTTCTAACCCCCAAAAAAACAAATCATGATTCTGCAACAGGGGAACACTTATTGAAAAAAAATATCGACTTACAAATACAAAAAAACACATCCTATCCAATACCAGCGGTACGCTTGATTGTACTTGATGCAGCGCATAAAATACTGATCCTCAAACGATCCCAAGAAGGATATGCCCCGGGAGAGTGGTGTTTGCCCGGGGGAAAGGTGGATTATGGAGATACCGTTCATCAAGCTGCCTGCCGGGAACTGGAAGAAGAGACTGGGTTGATTTGTGAGGATGCAACATTCCTCTTTTTTCAGGACAGTCTGCCACTGAAAACAGGGAGAATGCACTGTATAAATTTTTACTTTAAATGTCGTGTCTCCGGGGAAATATCTTTGAATCGCGAGTCCTCCCAATACACTTTTATCTCATCTGATGATCTGGAGCAATACAGCCTGGTTTTTCAGAACGACAAGGGGCTGTTGCGTTATTGGAATACCCTCTAAAACAAAAAAATAATATGGAGATACCATGAAAAAATGCCCCAATCCGAAATGCAATCAGAGTCTGGGAGAAGACGTGGGCACTTGTCCTCTCTGTGGACAATCTCTGGAACAACCTTGTAAGACTATCGATGACTATGAGTTAATGGAAACTGTGAGCGAAACCTCATCAGGACTTTTTTACCGTGCCCGCAAAAAGGAAACCGCCGACGATGTCATGCTACGATTATACCCTCTGGAAACGAACTTTTCCCCGGAAGAAGTTGACAGGATCAACCGGGAACTGTCCGAAATAAGCGCATTCTCCAATGAGTTTATGGTACAACACATCGCGTTGTGTCAATCTGACACTGGGCAATGGTATCGCGTAACTGAATGGATCGAAACCGTTTCCTGGGGAGATTTGATTGCCTCTCGTTTTTTTCGCGATCCCCGAAACAAAAAAAAATGGATTCAGCTTTTCATAAATATTGCAAAAACACTGCAATACCTTCATAACAACGGAAGAATTATTCCTCAACTGACGTTGAATGATCTTTTGCTCTTCAAAGAAAACGATGAAGAGTGGAATGTTAAATTGGATTACAAACTCTCCCCAATTTTTAATGCCTCTCAAAATGACTCAAACCTGACGAACCATATTGCCCAGCATCCAGATATCACCTCCAACCGCCCCCTTGATCAAAGAAGTGATATATGGACCCTGGGGCGATTGATGGTGGAGTTATTAGTCGGAACAAATGATTTCGATGATTGTCAGAAACTTGTCGATGGTATTTTTCATGACTTCAAACCCATTGTCTTACACAGGAAACTCAGCGGTCTACTCTGTGCCATGGTGCAGGAGGATCCGGACAAGAGAACCTCTTCCATGGATCAAGTCATAGAGAGTCTGACTTCCATCACTGATGATGATATACAAAAATGGAACAAGTTTGAAAAAGACCCGAGCAAAAAGAAAAAATTACGCAAGTCCATTGTCTACTCAGTTGGAGCTGCTGCTTGTATCGTAGTGTTAGTTTTTGGTTTTCTCACCTTCTATAATCGTCAGCAGACACAAATGGGGATTGACACGGTTAAAGCAGAAACAAAGGAACAACTCAAGCATTCCCAGGAATATCTTGATCAACTACGGAAAGAGATTCAGGGAGAAAAAAATTACATTGAAGGGGCCATAGCAGAGAAACTCTCCCGGGCGTTGATTTCAATGGAAGGAAAGCTACCCGAAGAGAGGATTACCATGTTGACCGAAAGATACAGACATTCGGTGGGTTTTGTTCTTACGGAATACCGTCTTGAATATGAAGAAAAAACGGTTGCTTCCATGACGTCCACCGGAACTGCTTTTCTCGTATCTTCCGATGGCTATCTTCTTACCAACCGGCATGTGGTATGTCCGTGGCTGAAAGAGGATGAGAAGCTTGCAAAGATATTTGAAAAAGCCAGGGAAAAAGGCGTTTCCGATAAGCTGAAACTCAAATACAATCTTTATCTCTGGTTCGATGGTGAGGAGGCTTTTCGAACGGTTGCTGGCTTAGGGAGTGAGAACATTGAAGATCATTTTATCTTGTCCACATCATATCGAAGCGATGGCACTGGAGAAAAAAAAGTGGAAATCATGGGTGTCATGCCTAAACCTTCTGATTTGATAGGTAAAATTTATAGTTTAGGAAATGATGTTGCCGTTCTTAGGGTTTCATCACTTCCCTTAGATGCCGAACCTATTCCTTTACAGCCAGATGAGAAGGGGAAGAAGGTTGGCAAAGGCACTTCGGTATTTGCCATGGGGTTTCCCCACGGAAGTAAGAGTATTATGGGTTCTACAGTTGTATCCCGGGTTACGGACGGCACCATAACCCGGGTATTTGAGAATACGTTGACCACCAATGCAGACATTCATCCAGGTAATAGTGGTGGCCCAGTCATCAATATGGATGGGTTTGCCATTGGTATTGCATCTGCGATTTTCGCTGAACCTTCCGATGGCAAAGCCCCCCCCCAAGGCAAGAGTTCCATGGGACGTATTTTTCCCATTCAAAAAGCCCGCATTTTACTTGATAATGTTCGAAAGGGAAACCCCCAGTGGAAAGGCATTCCCACCTATGCTTTTGAAGGGACGCTGGACAAGGCAAAGAAAGCCGCCCTTGACGGAAATCAGGAAAAAGCATCCCGTATGATCCAAGAGCTTATCGAGGAAAGTCCCCATCCAGATCTCTTTTTCTGGTCGGGCATCCTTTCCGTTAGAGGAGATGAATTGACAGATCAGGGTATTGACCATTTGAAAAAGAATCTTACCCTGGAACCCGAAAACGCATTTGTCAAATTTCTTCTTTACCGAGCTGACTATCTGGCAAATATTTCTCGGGAAAAAAGGGCGTTCCGTGATGACCTTCTTTCCCTGGAATGGTGGAATTTTTCAGAATTGTTAAAATACCTGGTGCAAATGCTGGAAGGTGAAATTCCCTTGGAGAAAGCTCTGGTTGTTGGAGATACACCTGATGATGAGGCATTTATTTACTGGACTGCGGCATCATTGACAAAAAAAGAGGAAAGAAATGCAGAACGTGTCCGTTATCTTCAAAAGGCCAATGATTCCGTGACCCCGAATTCTGCTTTGCAGTTTCTGGTGCATGCGGAAATGATTGCTTCAAAAGTTGCTTCTTCGGAAAGTTTGAGAACTTCGTCACTTAAAAAAAGGAGTGGAGAAAAGACAGATGAGGATTTGGAGGAACTTCTTGGAAAAATCCTGGAGCAGTTTGCCATGCCTCCGGAAAAATCGTCCTTATCTTCTTCCTCATCATCATCTTCAACCCGCATGGCACTTTTGATGGATATTTTTGATTTTACAAATAAAGGACTCTGGCAAAAAGCCCTTGATCAAGCAGAGAGATATCTCTCCTTTCCGAACCGGGAATCCGCCAATATGCTGGGGATTGGTCTGCTTAAATGTCAGCTTCTCTCTCTTCTTGGCCAGAAACAGGAAGCAGAAGCTGCTTTGAAAGCGTATATGCAGCAGATTCATGCGCCATTGTATCGGCACATTGCCAGCTATCTGCTGGGAGAATCCACCGAGAAAGAGCTGAAGCAGGAAAGCACGAACAGTCCTGAAAAAACGTTGACCCTGTCAACGGCATTAGGGCTTAAGGCAGAGGCTGAAGGGGATCTTCCAAAGGCAATTGAATACTATAATGATGCCATGGATACGGGGATTAACAACTGGGCCGAATTCACTCTGGCGGTGGAGCGGCGTGGGCAAATTCGAGCCAATCAAAATAAATAGTGTCTGTAAGGGTCTGTTTGAAAATTAACCATCTATATATAATATATGTTGCCCCACTGGGGTGTCTCCATCAAAAACTTTTGCATGGTTTATTTTCT
The DNA here is from genome assembly GCA_964433355.1 of uncultured Desulfocicer sp. Taxonomy (GTDB): domain Bacteria; phylum Desulfobacterota; class Desulfobacteria; order Desulfobacterales; family Desulfobacteraceae; genus Desulfocicer. The sequence continues at coordinate 48,482 of CAYSSE010000001.1, read as the reverse complement.
AACGGATACTAAGGGTACAAAATAATCCCTTGGTAGAAGCTGTTGTTATTGAAAACATGATGACACTTCTACCAGGGATCACCAGACGAGATCCAAAAAACATATACCTGGATACTCGTCTGAAAAAAATCCTTTTTACTGAAACATATTTTTCTCAAAACCGGAGAATAATTTGTGTGCTCGGGAGCCTATAATATGAACTCAGACTGCATCAATGAAAAGACAATAAAGACCATTCGAATTTTCATATCTTCTCCGGGTGATGTGACAGAAGAGCGCAACAAGGCCCGGGACGTGGTGCGCCGTTTGCAGCGCCGGTACCTGGGGCACCTGGAGCTGGTAACCATATTGTGGGAAGATCTTTTTTTGGGTGCAGACATCTCTTTTCAGGAAGGGATTGAAAAAGTACTCTCCCGGGATGGAGGGGTTGACATTGCGGTGTTTGTTCTCTGGTCTCGATTAGGCTCTCCTCTGGGAACACAGATTACAAGAGAAGATGGCAGTCCATATCGCTCGGGCACTGAACGGGAATTCGACCTCATGCTCCAGGCGCGGGAAGTATCCCTTGAAAAGAATGAAGCAGGGTTGCCGGAAATTCTGGCTTATTTCCGCAATGATGATGAGGGTTTTCACCTGAACCAGCGCGGTAAATCCACCAGAGATTTAAAACAGATGGTAGAGCAACGGGAGCTGGTGGAGTACTTCATCCAGGAAAACTTTTATGATGAAGAGAGTGGTACCAACATCCGGGCTTTTCACAATTTTGACGCTCCCACCACCTTTGCCAATCGCTTACGGGTGCATCTGCAAAATGTTCTGGATGAACAACTGAAAGGCTCTCCTATGCTGGCCCAGGGTTGGGATATTTCCCAAAGAGGGTCTCCTTACCAGGGTTTGGAAGCCTTTGATGTGGATCATGAGGAGATTTTTTTCGGGCGAGAACAGGAAATTTGTGATGTTCAAGTGGCCCTGGATTACCAGGCCAGAAAGGGTAATGCGTTTGTCCTGCTGGTGGGCGCATCGGGTTCCGGAAAATCTTCTCTGGCCCGGGCCGGGGTCATTCCCGCCCTGCGCCATTTTGAAACGGATCCGGTGATTTACCGGCATGCCATTCTCACACCAGGGCAATATGCAGAAGATTTATTACTGGGATTGGCAAATGCCCTGACCACATCCACAGCTCTGCCGGAATTTGCTGTTTCTGGTCAAAATATTCAAGATTTGACGTCCGGATTACACAACGACCCCCAAGTAGCCTACAATTTGGCTATCAAACCCATATTTCAAAAAATTGATGAAGGTAAACAAGAAAAAACCCGCCTTCTGGTACTGATCGACCAAATGGAGGAACTTTTCACCCACACCCAGTTAACTCCTAAAACGGTGGCTCAATTTATACAAACAATAGAAACCCTGTCAGGAACCGAGGAAATACGTATTCTGGCTACCTTGCGCAGTGATTTTTACGCCAGACTTCAGGATTACCCCACCCTGATGAGATTGAAAGAAGGCCATGGACAATATGATCTTCTGCCCCCCAAACAAGCCCATATTCACCGTATCATAACCCAGCCTGCCTGGCTTGCCGGGATTCAGTTCGAGGAAAACCCAGAAACCGGTGAACGGTTGGATCAACTAATTTTAAATGACGCAGTTCACCATCCCGAAGCCCTGCCACTTTTAGAATATGTCTTAAGAGAACTTTATGAAAATCGTACCCGGGAAGGATTGCTCACCTTCAAACTTTACCAGTCCCTGGGAGGGGTGGAAGGCGCTTTGGGTAAACGGGCCGAAGAAACTTATAATGAGTTACCCGAACCCACCCGACAAATTGTTCCCAAACTCTTTCGCTCTCTGGCCACGGTGGGTGAGGAACAGGAATTTACCAGTAAACCCGTGATTATTTCAGATTACTTTGAGCAATCTCGAGAAAAAGAGCTGGATATGAAACTGGTGCTGGAGTTCTTTATCCAGGCCCGCCTACTCATCAGCCATAAAAACGAAGCCAATGAGGTGGTGATCCGTCTTACCCACGAAGCTCTCATCCGCTCCTGGCCCCGTCTCAATCAATGGCTTATGGATGCCAGGGATTTTCTTCAGGCAAGAATCAGACTTAATCAGTCTTTGAGACACTGGATGGAAAAAGGGTGCCCCAAGGATTTTTTACTGTCCGAAGGCATGGCCCTGGAAGAAGCAAAATCCCTGCAAATCAAGTGGCAGGATGAGCTCACAGTTGAACAAATAAATTACATCACCCAATCCGCCGATTTTCAAGAAAAAAAGAAAAAAAAACGCCTCCGACAATACCAGATTCTTACCAGTGTATTTTTGGTACTTACAATTTTCGCTTTTTCAGGTGGTATTATGGCCTGGCAGCAACGGGGTGTTGCAATTGCCCAGCGTGACTTGGCTGAAAAGCAGAAAAAACTGGCATTAAAGGCAATTAACAAGCTTACCTATGATGTGCCGGATAAGCTGGCCAACGTTCCAGGAATTATAAAAATCTTGTCAGAAATTTTGCAAGAAAACGTCCGGATGCTGGATGAAATATTTGCCTTGAATCCAAATACGCCTGAAGCCCTAAGGGAAAAGGCCTCCAATCTGTCTAAAATTGGAGACCGGTGGCTGCTGCTGGGAAACACTAAGAACGCACAAACCGCTTATAAAAAGGCTTTGGAAATTAGTCAAAAAATATTCCGACTTGATCCGGATAATACGCCTACAAAAAGAGATCTATCTGTAAGCTTTATCAAAATGGGAGACCTGTATCTGAGGCTTGGAAACACACAGAGCGCGCAAAACGCTTATGAAAAAGCTTTAAAAATCAGTCAAGAGATTTGCCGAATTGATCCGGATATTACTGCTGCAAAAAGAGATCTATCTGTAAGCTTTATCAAAATGGGAGACCTATATCTGAGGCTTGGAAACACACAGAACGTGCAAAACGCTTATAAAAAGGCTTTGGAATACCGTCAAGAAATTTACCAACTTGATCCGGATAGTACTGCTGCAAAAAGAGATCTGTCTGTAAGCTTTATCAAAATGGGAGACCTGTATCTGAGGCTTGGAAACACACAGAGCGCACAAAACGCTTATGAAAAAGCTTTAAAAATCAGTCAAGAGATTTGCCAAATTGATCCGGGTTGTATGTCTGCAAAAAAAGATCTGTCTGTAAGCTTTATCAAAATGGGAGACCTGTATCTGAAGCTTGGAAACACACAGAACACACAGAACGCGAAAAACGCTTATGAAAAGGCTTTGGAATATCGTCAAGAAATTTATCGACTTGATTCGGATAGTACTGCTGCAAAAAGAGATTTGTCTGTAAGCTTTATTAAAACGGGAGACCTATATCTGAGGCTTGGAAACACACAGAATGCGCAAAACGCTTATGAAAAAGCGTTGCAACTTCTTCAAGGAATTTGTCGACTTGATCCGGCTAATACGGTTGCAAAAAGTGATCTTAAGGTAATTTATTCCAAGCTTGACGGATTAAATATGGCAACCGAGAATGATTCTCAATATGCCACTTCCTATGAAAAAGTAGTTAATGTTGCATCTGCTCTTGCAGCAGCGGATGAATCCAATCAACTGACCCAGAATGACCCGTATGTTATTATAAATGATTTTATAGAATTTCGGGTTGATCGCCTTTATCTTGAATCCGCTTCCCAGCTTGAAAACAAGAATTATAATAAAGTAATTTCAATTCGTCCCCAGATTGTAAAATTTGATTCTGAGCAACAAAAATCAGGGGGTGGTCATAACATGGGACACTTTGGGGAGGGTTCAGGCTTGAGTTATTGACACTTTTGTTTGAATATGTCTTTAAACACAAGCTGTTGTTAAAAAAATAGAGCTTGATAAACGCCCCAGGCTCCAATAGCAAAAACCTGACCCCGTTGGTGCACCAATTTAAGTAGCAAATTGGCATCGTTCTTAATTAACAATTAATATAAATAAGTTATGATTTATGGGCTTGGTCATAACATGGGCCACTTTGAAGTAATTTTTTTTGGACTAAAAATAAAGTCAGTAATTACAGCTAATTGACAATAATATATATTCAGTTCCCATATAGTGGCCCATCTTATGACCAACCCCTGATTTATTGATAGCTTTAAATCACAAAAAAACATCACCCACAACTATAATGCTCATAATGGTTGCAAAAAAAGCTTTAATATCGAGTATAAAACAATGAATTATGATTATCAGGTCATGTAACCGTTATTATAAAAAGGAAAAAATATGAAATTATCGATAGACCACAACTGGCATGAAGAGCAACTTCAGCTTTACACAGAGAAACGGGAATATTACAAAAAATATGCAAGAGTGCTGGAGAAAATCCTTACAGCCGCCTGTAAAATCTATGCTCCCCTTGCCATTATTCAGGTCAGGGCCAAAGATCTTTCCAGCTTTGCGGAAAAAGCGGTGCGTAAAGCAGCAAAATATGATGATCCTGTTCATCAGTTCACTGATCTGTGCGGTGCAAGGGTGATCACCCAGACCCAGGTGGAGGTTGACAGAATCAGTGAATTTATCCGTGACAGTTTTATCATTGATGTGGCCAACAGCGAAGACAAGCGAAAAACACTCAGCGCATCTGAATTTGGTTATCTTTCTCTTCATTACATCATTCAGCTTTCTACCCCTGATGATGATAAGACAGGAAAAAAAAACTATGAGATTATGGGGATAACGCTTCCTCAAGAGCTGATTTCCAATGGGTTAAAAGCTGAAATTCAGGTGAGAACCATGCTTCAGCACGCATGGGCAGGGATCAGCCATGATAGCCTTTACAAAAATATGTTTAAGCCCCCGGCAATATGGGAACGAGAGATGAATCGTCTTGCTGCCACACTCGAAGAAGCGGATCATAATTTTGCCCGTTTTGTCAATCGCCTTGATACCTATGCCGCCAATCATGGAGCTTATTTACCGGCTGATAAGCGCCAAACTGAAATCGATACATTGCAATTGATTCTTCAAAAAGAACCCAAACCGCAGTTAAAATCAATCCATGCCCTGCGTATAGCAGCTATTTGCAGAGCAGCCGAACAGTGGGCAGAGGTGATAACGGCACTGAGTCCCTTTGAGTCAAAAAATGATTTTAAACTATTGCGAGAGCTGGGTTATGCACTTTGCCGGGCAAACAAACAAAACCCCTACAGTAAAGAGTATCAAAGAGGGATAAACTTACTGGAAAAAGCCTGTGAACTTGAGAAATTGGATGCCCAGACCCATTTTTGCCTGGCTTGGGCGTTACGAAACGGCCTTCAGACTGAGGAGATCGGGAGAGTACATGAACATCTGGCCAAATCCTATGAGTTGCAATCCTCAAATCCCTATTACTTGGGAGCCTATCTGGAGAGTGAAATACTTTCCAACAACACACTCTTCCACATTTCCCTTATGCGACCCACCATCCTCAAAGCTATAGAAACCTGCAATGCACATGTTGAGGCCAATATAGAAATTCCCCATGCATGTTTCACCATTGGCAGATTTTACCTGTATCTTAAAATGCCTTCTGCCGCTCTAAATGCCTATCTTGACGGGTTGCAATTGTGTTTGTGCGATAAGGGATCTGCCCAGTATGAATTACTTAAAGCTGAACTTGATTTTTATAATCGGTTGGGAGAATTGAAGTCTCAATTGCCTGGCTACGATGCTGCACTGAGGTTATTGACCCTTGCCATATTCATAAAAGTTGGGTGTCGGAATGTGGAGCAAAGAAATGTCTGCCTGCCGAGTATGGATCAAAAACAGATTGCATCTGAATCACCTAAAGCTGAGCTAGATGATGGGACTACCCAACGCGAGGATAGAGCACGCAGGAGCCTGAATTTACTAAAAACAAATGGAATAAGCTATCAGACTCCTGTGATAGTTGTTGCAGGATCATGTGCTACTGCTGAAGAGAGTAACATGCAGCGGTATGGCTCCATGTTGCGCGAGGCTTTTCGTCATTATTCAGGAATAGTTTTTTCAGGAGGCACTTTGAATGGTATTGGACTCCTGGTTGGTGACCTCGTGGAAAACAAACCAGTTAGTTCCCCTGATCCTTTTCAAACCATTGCCTATATTCCTCAATTGCCTGCCCATGCACGAATAGATACCCGTTATCATCGGCATTTCCATACGCAAGGCCATGATTTCAGTCCTCTTGAACCTCTACAAATGTGGATAGACCTGATCGCCTCAGATGTCGATCCCCGACAGGTGAAGCTTTTGGGATTTGGTGGCGGAGATATTTCATCTTTTGAATACCGGTTGGCAATTGTTCTTGGTGTACAGGTTGGTATTGTAAGGGATAGTGGGCGTGAAGCAGATGTGCTTTTAAATGATAAAAAATGGAATCTTGCCCCTTCGTTGCTGCCCCTTCCAGAAGACAGGATGAGTCTAAAGATTTTTATCACCAACCCGAATCCCATGATTCCTTCTGAGCATATTAAAAAAATGGCCATGAGTGTTCATGAAAATTATTGTCAAGAGAAGATGAAAGAACCCCCTCCCAAAGAGTCTGATGTGCAGCCCTGGGCAGATCTTCGGGAGGATTTTAAAAATTCCAATTGTGAACAGGTCTCCTTTTCTGTGGAAATTTTGCGTATGTCTGGCTTCCGTATTGAGTCTGCAAAAAATGGAGAAAACTTTTTTGATCCCGATTTTACTGACAAAGAAATTGAATTAATGGCTGAAATGGAACATGGCCGATGGAATATTGAACGTCTAAAGTCAAATTGGCGCTATGGGGAAAAAAAAGATAAGAAAGCCAAAATTACTCCTTATCTGATCCCATGGAAATCTGAATTTCTCAGTGATAAAATCAAAGGCTATGACCGTGATGCAGTGAAGAACTTTCCCAAACTGTTGTGGATGGCGGGTCTTAAAGTGTTGAGAATCGAAGATGAAGATAAGGAGTAAATTTGCTGTGTTTATTCGCCTTCATCACCCGGTAAGATCTCAATAAGCCCGGGCATTCAGGTAGTCTTTTTGAATAACATCCGACGTTTAAAGGGCTAAACAGGCGTTACTACCCCGGGTTATTGAGAACTTACATCACCCGTTCTGAAGCATCTGAATTGATTTGAAATATTTCAGCAAATAAAAAATAATTGCCGCAAAAAGGAGCAAAATGAAAAAGAAATGGATTGGCATAGGTATTATTATCGCTATAATTGCTGTTTCTGTATCCATTTGGTGGATGCAGACCAGATGGCCAGTTGGTGAATTAACTGTCCTTATTGATGCCCCCGGCGAGTGGGTACTGGGAAAAGAAGATACCGTGACCCTTCAGACAAATCAAGAATACGAACGGACCAAAAATTGTTCCATTTCACTTGGTTTAGAGGTACCTGGCTTTGATGTGCATAATGTCAGACTTGTCAATGAAGATAACATGGCATCTTTTCAAGCTGAGCTAAGTCCTGTTGATGTGATGTACCAGAATAGGATTCCGCTTATTTTACAGCGTAAAAACAAGGTAATATATTCAAATAGTTTTTTAGTGACAGTTCCAGCCCCCGGGTTTACCAAGGAAGAAATGCCATCTTTTTCAGAAATGATTTTAGCTCCTGATGCGTCCATTTATGGATCACATATCACCATATGGAATGCACCTGAAAAGGATGGTCTGATGACGGTAACCGGACATGCTGCCTCAAGTGTCTGTCGTGTGGCATCGGCAGCTCTTTTCGGTTTGGCCCGATATTCAAACATTGATTCTCCGTATTTTTTTCTGGGGGCGGGACTTGGGGTTTTGGATACCAGCGGATATAGTGACAGGCTTTCAGCCGATATAAATAAATTTGGGGTTGAATATCCCAATCTCTGGGCCGAAATTCAAAAACATATCGAATCCAAAGCAGAAAAAACCCGGACAATAATGCAATTTTATATCAAATTGGCCGCCATTGCAGCGAATAAAGATACTGATGAATTAATTGCAAATATGGCAGACAATGAAAAAGAGCTAATTACGAATATAGAACACGACGTACTTGCAAATCTTGCTGAGGCAGTCTCTGGAGACTGGACAACAGCGATTGTCGCCAAAGAAGATGAAGTCGCACATCGCAGTCAAGTACTGGCAAAGCTGACTGAAAAAAAGGCTGCTGATTTGGATGAATCAGAGCTTTTGTCCGTGAGTGAGTTTATTGCCCGGCCCGAAGCGACCATCGCTGCTCTTTGGCATGCACAAAACGCAGATTTGGAAAACTGCATGCAAATTGTTCGGGGAATGACAAAGGATCAAAGAAAGGGGATGGCTATTCACCTGGATGCTTTGGTTGAGCGCATTAAAGCCTATGAAACTGTTTCAACTGACTTGAATGATTTGGCATCCAGTTCGGGATTGGTAAAAATTAAAGACGAATTAACAGCACTCCGGGCACCGGAGAATGTGGGCCAGGTTGTTGACTCAATTCGTTCCTGGGCAAAATCAGGGGAAACCATCGGATCGATAGATCTTGTGGCTTTGTCATCGGGATATGAAGGATGCCTGACATTGCCTTTTTTTGACTTAAAAGGTGAACCGCTGATTTTTCGACTGCCTGGAGAACTCTTTAAGGGAGGTGAGGGAGATAATCTCCGTAAGATTATGGGTAGTCTTGCTGCAGAGGAGATGTCAGCCGTCCTTTCAGCAGCAGCGGAGCGACTGAAGAAGGTACACGATGAAGCTCTTGAGACACTCAATCAATTAAGTGTCTTTATGGGAAATTCGGATAAAATTACTGAAATTTCAAAAGTTTCGGAAGAGTGGCGGAACAGGCTTCTTAAAGAAAAATCCTATTCGATTCAAGATGTGGATCAAAATGGACGAGTTACAGGAACCCATGAAAAGGTGATGAGCCATTTCAGATTTATAGTAAACACATGGAAAACAGCGTCCAGTGCCCGTCGACTTGAGATGTTTTACAGACGGATGGCAGAAAGAGCGGTCATGGCAAATAAGGATACTGTTTTCCAGCGTATCAGTGACAGATGCCTCATTGATTCCCTTTTGAGAGGGTGGGGCCTTGCTTTTTCTGACGAGAAAATGGAAAAACAATTTGAGACCTGGAGCAAGGAGTGCCGAACCCGAGCGTGGGAAGGTATTTTTAAACAATCTCGTGAACAGGGCATCAATCCACAGGTATTATTCGGTGAAGGAACGGCGTTCCAGGTCGTTGAGTCTGGATCCGACCTTTTAATAAAACCGGTGTTTGTCGCTGATATCGTTCGTACCCGTTGCGTTCGTGATACCGAGGCAGGTCTGTGTCGCTACACCTCCCAGTGGCAAGACCGGAAACCCATTCATTTTTCTTCAAAAAACAGAGCAATAGGCATGACACCGGATGAACTCGGCTCCTCAATTGTTCATCGGGTCATTGAGGAAGTAAAAATCCAGGCACTGGCTTTCCCTAATGAAGATTATGAAAAACAGTCTCGTTTTCTAACCGAAACTGAGGCCAAATTAAATATTTGGCAAAAGGAGTTGGAAACGGCGTTCTGCGCAGCACCCGAAAGCGTTGCTACAGCCCTGGTCAACGCAGTGTTGTCTCCATGGCCGGTGAAATCATCTGTTTTTTCTGAAAATGATCGTCGTAAGTTTAAACAAATACGCATTTATAATCAACATCTTCAACTTGGAAGTGATTTAAACCAGCAGTGGCAAGCGTTTGGCGACCGGATGGAAAGTGGACAATGGGCCTTCGTCGATCAATATGCAATTTTTTCCCAGGCCTGGAGATCGACAGCCGCTGTCAAAGATGACGTTACTGTAAAATCCATTCTAATAGCCCGGGCTGATGCACTTGAAAAATATGGGCGCAAATTGGATAATGGTTTCATGGATGAAGCATTACAATCAGGCGAAATTGACCATTTTTCAGATGATTTTATGTTATTTCAGAAAAAATTTCACGAATTCCAGGCATGGAATGATGAACGTTCTGCGTTTATTGCCATGCAGGCGCTATTGTTGCTCGGAGAAGTTGAACAAACACTCGATGGTACCGGCTCTGATGACGTTATTCGCTATCGCATCAAAACGCTGATCAAAGAAATCGAAGCATTGAAAATTTCAAACATGGATGTGAGTGTTTCACTTTCTGAATTAAAGCATTTTATTAAAAATCCGCTTGCACCAGTGGAATATGCTGAAACACCCCTCTGGAACCTGGCCAACGCCATAGAACATATGCCCGATAAATTCAATAATACCATTTGGCGAATGGCTGTACGGTGTCGTATTCTGGAAAAACAGGTGACCCGCACAAAGCAATCTGGGGATGTATTCACAAAAAAAACGGTGTTAAATATCATTAAAGATATTCGTTTAGCCTTGGCAAGCCAGTGGGTTGAGCTGTGGCTCCAGCCAGCGGCCACACAAAGCATTGAAAAATTAGAAAATTTATCTAAACGTGTGGACCAGGCAGTATTTGATGCCCTGGATCGACGGCAGTTTAAGATGGAAATTTCAGAAATAAGCTCTGAAATAGCTGGAATTACAGTTAATTACTTGCAGTCTATTCATGGGGAAAGACCGACCAGAAGAACGTTGGAGTTTCTTGTTCAATTACAATGGGCTGGAGGACAGTATCAGCAAGCAATCAACTTTCTCACCGGCGAAACTCGCAACATGCTACGTTCAAATCCATCTATAATGGAAGACAAGGGAATGGAATCAACCCTTTTGGACACCCTTTTCTCCCAAGTGAAGCCCCAGCTACTCAAAGCATGCGTCTACAGTGGCGGTGAATTTTTCGGCGCTTCTATTTTCGGCAAAAGGCCATCGGATTGGGTTAGCAAACCCGAAAAAATAGAAGAGGTAGTCACAAGCCTCGAACAACGTATGACTGGATATATCAATGAAAATACAAGCCATGAGATTGAAATGATCTACCGGCAAGTCATCTCAGAGAAGAACCTGCCCTTGCCTGAGACCCTTGGAGACTACCGTGTTCTGAGTGCCCGAAAGATTTCTGGAAATATCCTTAAACTTCAAGTTGTCGGTCCAAACGGACTATGCGAGTTTACAATCGCCCCCAATGATGCTGAAGGATTAAGTAGAAAAAAGGCAAAAGCTGCCCTTGAACTTGCAAGCAAAAGCCGACGCAGCAACCTTAGCGCCCCTGTTTATCTACCGATTCATTCAGGAGAGGAACCCCGGTTTTACCAAAATGAAAAATTTGTAATTATGCTGGAAATCCCTGTGGATTTAACCAATGGGTCAGAGGTGATTGCCACCCAAACACACAAAAATGTGCCAGATGAGATATACCTGTCAACGGGAGAATGGGTGCCCAAAAATGATGTTGGCGCGTTGCTTCAAGGAATACCAAAAAAATGTTCTCTGGTTCTGCCTACGGAAATGAGGCATCGCTATCATAAAATTCATGAAATCCAAACAAAGAAGAATGTACGCATATCCTTCAGTGATAAGGTAAGTCGAGCAAAAGCAAACATGCAAATACCCACACCACCATTTACAACCAATGATGTTGAATTGCTGACCGGGCAGCAAGTTAATGAGATTATACCAGATGAGGAGGGCTTGGTGGTGATACCGTTTGGTATCGGTTCGGATTTGGGTTTAGATTCATTATTAACACATTGGGAAGAGAGCATGAAAAATTTTGAAGAAGATCGATTTGCAGGCAAACAGATTGCCCTGGTTGTCGGAGGAGATTTTGACGAAGCCGCCGAAGCACAACAACTTAATCGCCTTCACAGATTGAGGGAAAAACTTCTCCAGGCCGGCGCTCGTAGTGTCAGCGTTCCCACCCGCATCCTCAAAGAAGCGGAAGCCCGAAATGTATATGACGCTTGCCGTAGACTGGAGACTGACACGAGCTTTAATGATATCAATGAATTTGTAAAAACAGCAATTATAAAAGCTCAAGAAATTTCTGACACCCCACCTGTTCTGCCTGGTGACTTTTGGATGCTTCCTTATACCTGGTACTCTCCGGAATTTGAGCAAGGGATACCGGATGCTGACAAAATGTATGCAAGCAATTTTTCGGTGAGGTAAGTCAATGATTGTGTCTCGAAACATGTCAAACGTATTTCGAGTATTCATAAGTTCCACCTTCAATGATTTGAAGGTGGAACGTGATGCCCTCCAGGAACGTGTTTTTCCTAAGCTTCGCATGATGTGCCAACACTATGGTTATCGCTTCCAGGCGATTGACCTTCGTTGGGGCATCAGTGATGAAGCCGGTCGTCAACAGCGAACCATGGGCATCTGTCTGGAAGAAATTGAACGCTGCCAGAAACTCAGCCCCAAACCTAATTTTCTGATTTTGTTGGGTGACAGGTATGGATGGCGGCCTCTTCCCGAATCCCTGTCTGCGGAAAAATTTCACCGCATAAAAACCCTTATCGAGCCAACCATGGCAGAGTTGTTACACAAGGCATATTTGTTAGACAAAAATAGTGTACCCCCTTGCTACGTATTACGCGAGCGCCATGACCACTGGCAAAACGAAATAGAGATACCATTGATTGATGAACTCAAGCGTTTACAAGGCTTGGGAAGAGTCTCTGACTGTCTGTCAGCAACCCACCATGAAATTCGTCTGGGTGCGCTTGAGGTTGCAAATGCCCAAAAACATATCTTTGGGTTTTTTCGACAATTTCAGAATATAGATGACATTAAAAAATATCCAAACGCTGCTATAAAATACCTGGACAGAGACAAAAATCAGTGGGATGAGGAATCAAAAGCAGCACTGAGTGACCTTTGCCAAGAACTAAAATCCAAATTGGGGAACAAAGTCACGGAGTACCCTTTATTCTGGACCCCTGATGAAGGTGAGATTAATGATTATTTGGGGAATCCTGGGGAGTATCCAAAATGTTTAGATCTTCTGGGAAAGGATATCCCTCCCAAGGGTCAATATCTTTGCATTGATGTTTTTCGTTCATTAGCCACTGTGATTCTTAGGGAAATTCAAAGCAGAGAGGGCAAGCAAGAGGAAGATATTCAGGTCAATTTTGCAAAAGAGGCATGTTTGCAACAGGATGACAGCAGCCAGAAATCATATCATAACAATTCATTATATTTGAGACGAAAATCCAACCAGACAGTCATTGATGATTTCATTTTTCAAGGCAATTCTGCCAATACATTGGTTCTTTATGGCCCTCCTGGTGTGGGCAAATCGGCATTGGCAGCCAGAACAGCCCTTGATCTTTCTGGCTCAGAGAGCGGATGGGCTGTAGTGCAGCGTTATGTCGGTGCGGACACCATGACAGCGACCGGTGAAGGTTTATTGGCCAGTGTAAATGCGGCCATTGCCGCACTCTCCAATGGCAAACCTATTGTCTGTGCGGGTGGATTCAATGCCCTTGTGGAGACGTTTCGTTCGCTGATAGACGTATTTCCCCAGAGCAAGCGCATATTGATTGTCATCGACGGTTTGGATATCCTTCCGGAGGAGGATCCGTTACGAAATCTGTCTTGGATGCCAGCCAAACTTTCAAAGAACATCCGATTATTGATTTCCACTGATAGACCGAACCTACAAAGCGGATGCCCGCTGACAACTGATTGTTTTTACGAGATAAAATCGCTAACAGCCACAGAAACAGAAACCCTCCTCAAGGCTTGGTTCAATTCTGTAGGACGTTGCCTTACCAAAAAACAGAAAAATGCAGTGCTGACTGTTGCAAAAAAAGATGGGTTACCCCTTTCCCTTCGAATCGCTTTCCTGATCTCTCGACAATGGTCCCACTTTGACCCGGTTCCAAATTTTGGCAGTGGCCTGCATGGTCTGCTGAAACATTGGATTGATGTAAACCAACGTGATGAAAATCACGGACCCGTCATGGTCAAAGAATTCCTGGGTTTGCTTGCGTGCTCACGGAACGGTTTGACTGAAGATGAAATATTGGATTTACTCTCTTCTTCAAAAAACAAAACCCTGGTCGATTTTAAACGTCGATCCACTAATTCTCCGAAAATTGACAGATTACCTGCCGCCCCATGGATTCGATTGTATGGCGATTGTGGACCTTTACTGCGCACTCAATCATCGTTCGGACACGCCACATTGGGATTTGCGCATCCGCTTATTGCTGATATTATTATAAAACTTTGTTTTTCCAGAAAGCAATTAAGGCGGTTCCACCGTTATCTTGCCGATTACTTTTCATATTCCCGGAAAACTGAAAAGGATACGGTACAAATGGAAAGGCAATTGGCAGAGCAGGCCTACCAGCTTGACGGAGCCGGTCATTTAAGACAATTGACCAATCTGTTGTTCAGCCCTGACTTTCTTGAGGAACGTATTCGAAGGCATGGTATTTTTAATTTGCTCAGCGATTTTACGTTATCATCCGTCCGTGTTCTTATGCAGGAACCTGAACCGGGTATCGGTTATGATCTTAAAAATATTAAAACAGCACTTTTACAAGCCTCTCGTGCCTTGCTTGATAATCCCCAGGAACTAACCGCTCAATTGCATTGGCGATTGTCGAATGCCTCAACGCATCGTATTGATAAACTGATAGAGGATTTACGGAAAAGAAAACGGGAACCATGGTTTCGGATTTCAAAAATTAACGACACCCCTGAAATACATTCTACCGATTTTCTACTTGAAGGTCACACTGCAGAGATTCATACCTTAGCCAGTGCGGCCTGTGGCAATCTTGTATCTGCCTCTCACGATCATACGGTCCGATTTTGGGATATTGAACGTAAACGGGAATTGCCTGGCCGTATCATGCTTCCTGATGACCGGCTTGTGGGAATGGTACTCTCTCCTTGTTCCCGATATGTTCTGACTGCCGCCAGAAACGGAAGGGTTCGGATCTTTTCAATGAACGGGTCTGAACTCACAGCAAATCCTGTTTGGATAAAGTCAGTTATTCTTGGTATTACAGTAAATAACACCCACCTGTTCCTATTGACGAAAAGGAGCGAACTGCTGGCATGGCGGATGAAAAATGGTAATGATTGGCAGCCTGATAACTTATCGCCCGTACCTGATGCTCAATATGCTTTTCCCTCTAAATGGGATATCAGGCTAATTGCACCCGCTTGCGGCGGACAACGTATCCTTCTCGGAGGAAGAGACGGGCTTTTTAGCATTGCATTCAATGGTACTATTTTTTTTGATCCCCGTTGTTTGAAAAAAGCGGCAGCAGATTTCCATGTGAGCTGCCTCTCAGGTCAAGATTGTGGTCAATTTATATTCGTAGGATGCGCAGACGGTAC
This sequence comes from uncultured Desulfocicer sp., assembly GCA_964433355.1. Taxonomy (GTDB): domain Bacteria; phylum Desulfobacterota; class Desulfobacteria; order Desulfobacterales; family Desulfobacteraceae; genus Desulfocicer. The sequence goes on along the minus strand of CAYSSE010000001.1, from coordinate 33,268 downwards.
TGTTTGGGGAAACATTCTTGATAAGGATCAGCCTTTAAAATGGTCTTGTCTGGGTAAGATAAACGGATCATCAACGGAACCTGTTTGCGCCATAACCCCAACCCTTGACACAACTCGAGTTTTTGCCGGTAATTATAAAGGAATGATCCGTGAATTTTCAATGGATGGAACCACCCTTAATAACGGCATTTCTTCTCCTTTAAAAATTGGAACCCAGATTCGTTCTCTGGTGACACTCCAATGCGATCATGGTAAAATGCTACTGGCACGTGCAGGAAAAACACGCGTTATTGAAGTGATAACAACGAAACCTTTTAAAAGCGCTTATTCCCTTGATGCAGGTATTAATACCCTTACCACCAGCCTTAACGGAAATTGGGGAGCTGGCGGTGACAGCAATGGTACAATAACCATTTATGATTTGAATCGAACGGAAGCATTTTTCTCCCTTAACTCCCGTTTTTCATCGATTTCCTGTTTGGCGTTTTCACCCGATGGGAACTATTTGGTAGCAGGATCAATGGATAGCAAAGGAGGCATAGCCCTAATCTCAATGGATCATCCTCAATCGGGTATCCTCTATTCTCAGCCACGAGACGGATCTATTCGAGGGGTGTTGTGGATTTCATCAAAAAACCGCATTCTCACCATCAATGAATTTGACGAAGTCGTTATTTTTATGCTGCCCGATCTGCGGGAAGAGGCCGTTTTTTCATCTATTGGATTCCATGATCATGCCGTTTGCTCAGCAGCAACCATTCGGATTGACGATAAAATTTTTTTGTTTAGTGGATCGGCTTGTGGCCATGTGGACATGCGCCTTGTTGAAAATTTTATGCCCATCCACAACGAGCAGTTAACAAATAATAAACCCATCCGGGTGGTTGTTCCTGTAAACAACGGGCACGTTCTTGTGGGAACGGATGCAGGTGAACTGATCCTGTACAAATTATCTGAGCATATATTTTCTGAAACGACTCGCTTTGAACACCCTGCACCGGTGACCGGCGCTGTAGCTGATGGGAGGGGATGGTTTGTTTCCAGTTGTTTGGATGGGCGTTTGCGCCTGTGGCACAAACGTGCGACAAAGCCCATTGCCACCTTGACAATGGATGATGCCATTTGTGCCTGTGCTGGTCAGCCTGCCCAATGTATAATTGCAGGGAACCGTCTCGCACAAATTTTTTACATTAGAGTACAATTCTTAGATACTAACTCTGAAAAAATATCAAACATTGCAATTAATATTAAAACCCAAAAATAGATATCTTCCTGGAAAAATCAAGCTGACACTTGAGTTTTGCTTTGGTGGCATGATAAGATTCAAGTAGGTTATGACCGATGGAAGAAAATTTTGGAGTTGGTCATAACATGGGCTAATTTGAAGTAATTTTCTTTCGATCTAAAAATAAAGTTATTAATTACAGATAATTGGCAATGATATATATTCCGTATCCGTATCTTGGCCCATCTTAGGGCACCCCAAAATTGTTAATAATCCCAATTTTTAAAGGAGGAAATTGATGAAAATTTATGCATTTTTTATTGTTTGTTCGCTCTTTTTGCTGACCCTATCATGTCAAAATATGGGAACAAAATCATCCAACGGCGACTATTATGCGGGAGTATCTGCCGGTGAGGAGATCGCCAAACAAGATGTACTCGACATTCAGGGTAACATTAGTAAATCTTCAAATGTGTTTATCATAAAAAAAAATACCAACAAACATTTAAAACAAATGGAAGGCCCCCTCTCCAATGCCTATATTAATGGGTTTAAATGGGGATACAAAAGAGCCTTTGTCAGTTATAATGACGTTTACAACGGCGGCGGATGATTTAATCGCCAGCCTGGTGCTTTAAATGGGCCAGAACCAGCCGGATATCCCCATAGGAGCAGGTATCTCCCAGCTCTTCTTTAACGGATTTCATAAAACCGCTGCGCACCTCGGCCGGGTCTGAATCCTGTTCCTGGATTTTGGCTACTGCCTTTTCAATGGTTTTTTGTTTTTCTTTGGCAATCACCTTTTCAATGTCAAGCTGCCCTCTTTCTATAAAAAAGGCCAAGTGCCCCTGGATGGTGCTTTCCACAAGGCCTCTTTCTTCGGCAATGCGGGCCACGGGCAACCCCTTGGTAACGAACAAATCAAAGGTAACTTGGCGGGTGTCTGATCCCCCGGATTTTCCTTTGGATGCGGTTTTTTGATTTTCGTTATCCCCGTTATCCCCGGAAACCTCTTCCGGCACCACCCGGGGAGGATTTAAAATCACTGTTTCAATATTATTGGCTTTGCGGTAGGCTATAACCATGGCTGTGATTTCATCGCCATAGTTGGCAATGGTTTTTGGCCCCACCCCACTGATTTTTTTGAGATCTGTTTTATTATCGGGCAGATGTACCACAATCTGAATCAACACCCGCTGGTGAAGAATCTGAAAATGAGCAATGCCCAGCTCCTGGGCCTTTTGATTCCGCCATGCCATCATGGATTTGAACAATTCAGGATGTTCGATGTCAGACTCGCCATAGCTTGGACGGGTCTGGGGTTTGGCTTTTTCCGGCATAAAATCAATTTCGGCAACCGCCACAGCTCGCTGGTATTGGGCCGGAGAGAAACCATTTTTACAACATTGAATCCCCGCCCGTTTGACAACGATTTCCTGTTTAAGATTGTTTAAAGCATTGCCAATTTTTTTTCTGAGTTCTTTATTGTCCGTTTGTACATGCAGTTTTTCCAAAATATCATCAAAGCACCGGGAAAATTTATCCTGAAACCAGCCAGAGGCCTTGGCAAGTCGCTCCAATGTATGGTCATGGGATTCGGGCAGATGGCCTTCGGTAAAAATACCCATTAACTGCTGTTTAAATTTTTCGCTGACACCAAACACGTCCTGCCAGGCCATGTGCCGCAATCCAGGAATATCACTGACCCCGGAAACCTGCACCACCCTGGCATTGCCCGATAACAGCCCGGTGAGATAGTTAAAACGGCTCTGTAGACGTTTGAAATCAAAACATGCCAGCAGCAACTCTTGCTGAAATTGAATCCTGGCAGATTCCAGTTTTTCCAATGAGGGATGATTCTCCCGGGCCATGGCCAAAAACGAAAGAATGGTCGCATCGGCATCAATCCCCCGGGCCGGGATGGGGGAGTTGAGTACCAAGCCCTCAAGGGTGCGGCACCGGCTCAAGGCCACATACACCTGCCCATGGGCAAAGGCGGCCCCGGCCTCAATAACGGCTTTATCAAAGGTGAGGCCCTGGCTTTTATGAATGGTGATGGCCCAGGCAAGTTTTAAAGGAAACTGCTTGAATTTACCAATTACCTCGGTCTGGATTTCCTTTGTCTCTTCGTCCATGGAGTATTTGATATTTTCCCATTCCACAGCACCCACTTTTATGGAATCGCTCTCTCCGGGACAGGATATCCAGATTTCCTCTGGAGACATGGTGGTAATCTTGCCGATTTTACCGTTAAAATACCGCTTATCAGACGATGTATCATTGCGTAGGAACATCACCTGGGCCCCCTTTTTAAGGATCAAATTAGCCGGAGTGGGAAAACTATGGCCGGGAAACTCCCCAGACACCTCGGCTTCAAAGCCCGAGGGTTTTCCATTAATGTCGTTTAAACGATTACGGTTGATGGATTCTGCGGTGAGATTATGGGTGGTAAGGGTAATGTATCCCTGCTCCGGGTTTGGGGTGAACCCCTGTACATGGCGTTGGTTTAATGCGGCAATACCCTCCCTGTCCAGGCAGTTGTCCCGAACCTGATTGAGTAACCGGATAAACCGGGCATCGGTTTGACGGTAAATATGCTGTAGTTCAATGGAGATCAATTCCGTCTGGAGCAGGGCCTGGCTGCTGAAAAAATAGGGGGATGCATAATATTGCTGCAAAAGTCCCCACTCGTCCTGCTTAACCACCGGCGGTAACTGGTGCAGATCCCCGATCATGAGCAATTGCACCCCGCCAAAGGGCCGTTCGTTACGGCGGAGGCGGCGCAGCACAGCATCCACGGCATCCAGAAGATCCGAGCGCACCATGCTGATTTCATCTATTACCAGGAGATCCAGGGATCGGATGATTGTCAATTTTTCCCGGCTGTACCGAAACATGCGCTGGCGGTTGTGCTCCTGGGTTTCACTTCCCGGAACAAAGGGGCCAAAGGGCAACTGGAAAAAAGAATGCAGGGTCACCCCACCCGCATTGATGGCCGCCACCCCGGTGGGGGCGGTAATGATGATCTGCTTTGCAGTGGCTTTTTCCAAAGTTTGTAAAAAGGTTGTTTTTCCGGTGCCTGCCTTGCCTGTCAAAAACAAATTACACCCTGTATGCAGAACAAACTCCCGGGCCAACTCCAGTTCTGGATTTTTCAGGGTTTGTGCACCCCTTTGCGTTATTTCATTCATGCTTTGAATATCTTTAAAAATTCACAAAAAATCAAGATAATTATGAAAGTATTGGCATCCTATTTTTTTTATGTTTACACTTGGTGAAAAAATAGAAGCCTATTTCCAGCCGATCAAAATAAAATTAACCGACTCACGGATAGGCTTCTGAGTAGAACATTAAAACCAGATTTCAGGGAATTGTAAGTTCCTAACCTGGACAAGCCAGAGCCAAAAAAGGTTTCTTATTCTCTTGCCAAAATAACACGAAAATTAGAGATAAGAATCTAATACATTCGGGTGTCAGAAATTTATTTTGAAGACCACCCGGTGTTTAAAGGGCTAAACAAGCTTGATTCCCCCAGATTATTGAATACTTACAGGGAATTTATTTATGTGTTTAATTTTATTTGCATACAAGATGCATCGTGACCACCGCCTGATTCTTGGGGCGAACCGGGATGAATTTTATGACCGCCCCACAGCGCCACTTGGCTGGTGGGAGGATCATCCAAAGGTTTTGGCCGGAAGGGATTTAAGGGGCGGTGGCACCTGGATGGGGATAACCAAAACGGGAAGGTTTGTCGGAATCACCAATTTTCGTGATCCTGCTGGATTAAAAAAGAATGCCCCGTCCCGGGGGGCCCTGGTGAGTGATTTTCTATGTGGGGATGAGTCCCCCCGGCGGCACCTTGAAAAGGTTGACCTCTCATCAGGGGAATATAATGGATTTAATCTTATACTGGGGGATGCCACAGGGCTTTTCTATTACTCCAATTATAAAAATATAATTCACCGCCTTACCCCCGGAATTTATGGCTTGAGTAACCGATTCATTGATTCTCCCTGGCCCAAGGTGAAAACGGGAAAAGCCCACCTGACAAAATTGATCCAGCAGGAAACATTGGATGATGAGAGTATCTTTAACCTCCTGAATAACCGTCAGCACCCACCGGAAGATCAGCTTCCCGACACCGGGGTTGGCATGGAATGGGAACGAATTCTTTCCCCTTTGTTTATTGAGAGTGATATTTACGGCACCCGCTCATCTTCGGTGATTCGCATGGGAAAGGAAGGAAAAACACATTTTGCTGAACGCACCTTTGAAACTAATAAAAGAGGCAGTAAAGGCACTGAAACACGTTTATTTAAATTTTAAGGAAATTTGATTTTTCATTAATTCCTCATAGGAGATGTTCGAATACTTAGAGTCATACAGGAGTCTTTGTTTGGGTTCATAGCCGTTTCCGTGCTTTTTCATAAACAGCACCTTTTTCTCTTTTTCCAACGGCAATAACAAGCACAAACAATTCTTGATCAATCACCTCGTACACAAGTCGGTACCCACTAACCTTAAGTTTAATTTTATAATGATTCTCAAAACCGGAAAGCTTATCAGAAGGTACGCGAGGGGTTTCCAAACGCTCTTTCAACTTTTTCTTGAATTGTGTCCGAAGGGAATTATCCAGTTTTTTCCACTCCTTCAGTGCCGTTGGGAAAAATCTAAGTTTATAGCTCATTGATATCTATCTCAATGGCCTGGTTTTTCTCATGTTCACGCCCTTTAACAATCAGGCCAAGTTCATAATCATCCAGCCTATCAAGGATCTGTTGATAGGTGTCTGCCGGGATTAAGTAAGCAGTTGGTTTGTTGTGGTTTAGGATGGCAATGGGTTCCCCGCCTGATGCGTCAATCAATGCTGACGGATTTTTTTTCAATTCAGAAATACTTGCTGAACAGTTGGCTAATACGGCTTCCATAAAGACCCCCACTAATTAAATGTGATATTTAGGTCTTATTATAGGTCGTTTTTAAAAGCGGTTCAAGGAAAAAACTTGGGGATTAATTTTATAGATATTAGATCCGAAAAGAGTCCTTGATTTTTTCATTTCATCTATATATTCTTAACCCTATCTTAACCTGATATAGTCGGATTAAACCCTATTAAATACCGTCCGGCTCAATTAATTGACGAATCGTTGGGGCGAATAATGGAATCAAAAATGGAAGACAGATGGTTATCCGTGGATGAAATTGGGGAATATCTCGGGATCAAACGAGATACTGTTTATAAATGGATAAACCAAAAAAGCATGCCTGCCCACAAAGTCGGCCGTCTTTGGAAATTCAAAAAAGATGAAGTTGATACGTGGGTTCGTCAAGGAAAGGCAAGTAATCTCACAAAGGCTGACCAACCGTGAAACAATCTGCGGGGATACTCGATAATAAATCTTTAGGAAATGTTGTTTCCGAGCTCAAAGAAAATATTGCTGCCGGATGCACCATTTCTGTTGTTTCCACTTTGTTTTCTCTCTATGCCTACGAAGAGCTGAAAAAAGAAATCTCAACAATTGATAAATTTTGCCTTCTTGTACCAACCCTGAACGATGAAGATGCTTTTTTAACAGATCTATCTGGCAGCCATCTGGATCGCCAGCATAGAAACCGCCTTGATGTCACTCGTATTGCCCGGGAATGTTCAGACTGGTTACAACAAAAAGGTGAAGTACGTCAGTTACCGTCACCGGTACATCAGAACCTTATCCATCTATCAAACTCCCAAAAAGATGAGCAGGTTGCAATTGTTGGCAGCTCTTCTTTTACCACGGATGGCTTAGGCATTGTTCCATCAGAATCACATCATATGAATACCTGCTTTCATAATAACGAGCAGACACGTTCTCTCAAAAACTGGTTTGATGATCTCTGGCTATCTGGACAAAATAGTGATGCTTTTACCAAAAACCTGCAAAACACCTTGGCTCTTATCTATTCAGATAAAACCCCCCAACAAATTTATTTTCTGACCCTCTACAATATTTTTCGGGATGTTATTGGTGAACTTGATGAAAACAAGATCATCAAGACCCAAACCGGAATTAAAAGTTCGCAGGTCTGGCAAAAGCTTTATGAATTCCAGCGAGATGGGGTCCTCGGAGCCATTGATAAAATTGAGCGCTATAACGGCTGTATCATTGCGGACAGCGTGGGGCTGGGAAAAACATTTGAAGCCCTTGCAATCATTAAATATTATGAGCTCCGCAACGACAGAGTTCTGGTTCTATGCCCTAAAAAGCTAAGGGAAAACTGGACCATATATACTGTAAATGACAAACGAAATATCATGGTCTCGGACAGATTCAATTATGATGTTTTAAACCACACCGACCTGACCCGGTTGCGTGGTATGTCCGGTGAGATCAATCTGGAAACCCTGAATTGGGGCAACTATGATCTGGTGGTTATTGATGAATCTCACAACTTCAGAAATAACCCATCACGGAAAGATGACTCGCTGACCCGCTATTCAAAATTAATGAATGATATAATAAAAGCGGGCGTAAAGACAAAAGTCCTTATGCTCTCGGCGACTCCTGTAAACAACCGGATGAACGACCTGAAAAACCAGGTGGCGTTTATTGTTGAAGCAAAAGATGACGCATTAAAGTCAAACGGAGTTGTCAGCATTGAGCATACTCTTAAAATGGCCCAAACCCGTTTTAATGAATGGTTGAAGCAAGATGATAAGGAAAGAACCACTGAGTCACTACTTGAAACCTTAAATTTTGGTTACTTCAAACTCCTGGATCTCCTGACAATTGCCCGTTCCAGAAAGCATATTGAAAAATACTACGATGTCACCGAAATAGGAAAATTCCCGGAAAGGCTCCGACCGGTCAATATCAAAACCGATATTGATACCGATGGATGTTTTCCGGCCCTTGAAACCATCAATAGACAGATCCGTCTGTTAAACCTGAGTGCCTATGCGCCGCTGAAATACATACTGCCGCACAAGGCAGAAGAGTACAGTCGGAAATATGACAGGAAAGTTGCGGGGGGCTCCGTATTCAGGCATATTGACCGCGAACAGAGCTTGATCCACTTAATACGGGTGAACCTTTTCAAGCGCATGGAAAGCTCCATCAATTCTTTCACCATGACTTTGGAAAAACTTCTCGGCGTAGTGAATGGATTTATCCAGAAAATTGCCGACCACGACAACAATGCAGCCGTAGAAGAGCTGGATATCGAAAAAATCGAAATTGAAGACGATGCCTTTTCCCCCTTTGTGGTGGGAAAAAAGGTCAAGGTACTTGTTCAGGATATGGACACCATCCGCTGGAAACAAGAGCTTGAAGAAGACCGGGAAATTCTGGAACGGCTGATTTCATGGGCACAGGCAGTGAAAGCGCCACAGGATGAAAAGCTCAAGCAACTCAAAGAGTTAATTCAGTACAAAGTGACCCATCCCATGAACCCCAAAAATAAAAAAATCCTTATCTTTACCGCATTTGCTGATACAGCAAAATATCTCTACGAGCATACAGCAAAATGGGCGAACAGAGAACTTGGGATTTATGCAGCCCTGGTGACCGGCTCAGGTGAAAATAAAACCGAGATGCCGGGCATACGAAAAGACCTGGCCTCAATCATCACTTCATTTTCACCCCTCTCAAAAGAGCGTAATAAAATTGATTCGTCCCTGACGGCAGAAATAGACCTTCTCATTGCCACAGACTGTATTTCCGAAGGTCAAAATTTGCAAGATTGTGACTACCTCATCAACTATGATATCCACTGGAATCCGGTTCGCATCATTCAGCGTTTCGGGCGTGTTGACCGACTGGGCTCCAGGAACGATAAAATCCAGCTGGTGAATTTCTGGCCCAATTTGGAGCTGGATGAATATATCAACCTTGAAGCCCGGGTTTCCGGCCGAATGGTTTTGCTTGATATCTCAGCCACCGGCGAAGAGAATGTGATTGAATTTAGCGACTCCGGCAAAATGAACGATCTGGAATACCGCCGTAAACAACTGGAAAAGCTACAGAGTGAAGTGGTTGATATTGATGATGTGGAAGGAGGTATTTCAATTACAGACCTTACCCTCAATGATTTTCGCATGGATCTCTCCGATTACATAAAAGAACATGAAAACCTGCTGGAGCGGATACCGCCGGGCGCTTTTGCCGTTGCAGAAATTGATGAAGCATTAAAAACAGAGCTATCACCGGGAGTAATTTTCTGTCTCAAAAATGAAGGAACACAAACCGTTTCAGACACCACCTATGCCCTGTCTCCTTATTATCTGGTGTATGTTTCAGATGACGGCAATGTGGTTCTTCAGTTTACCCAAACCAGAAGGATTCTGGATTTTCTTAAAAAAATGAGTCTTCATGGAAAGCAGCTTGATGATAAAGCCATAAAAAGGCTCAGCACCCTTACACGTAAGGGTGCCAACATGTCACACCTCCAGCACCTGTTATCAAAAGCCGTGCAGGCGTTAACCGGGGTAGCTGAAGAACGAGGGGTGGAAAGCCTCTTTTCTCCCGGTGGCACCGTGATCAATAATAACAGTTTTAGAGGAATGGATGATTTTGAAGTCATCAACTACCTGATCCTGTTAAGCAGAGAGGCTTATGATGACTAAGGCTATTGAATATGCCTGGAACAAAATTTCCTTTCCTGAAGCCTCTCTTCTATGTAAGCGTGTTCCCAAAAAACAGTTTCTGGAAATGGGTCATCTGGTTGCCAGGGATAAAAAGCTGTTCAAAGAAAACGTAAAAAACGTTTACTGGAAATATACCCTGAAGCCCTCAACCTGTCCGGTTTTGCCCTTTAAAGATCATGAAAGGGAATATTTGGAAGTGGCCATCCTCCAGATTGAACTTATTTCACCGAAAGGGCACAAACGCATTGCCGAGATGATTCACCGGGCAATCCCTTACCCTTTGCTGCTTGGATTCTGTAGTGAATCAAATAAAGTTAGCTTAAGCATTGCCCCCAAACGCTTCAGCCAGGCAGAACAAGGCGCTTTTGTGGCAGAGCGGTTCTTTACCACTGGATGGATGACTGTAGATCAGTTAAAAGAGCAGGAATTTGCTTTCATTGATTCCCTTGCCTGGAATACCCTTCCTCTTCATCACTACGGGGCCTTATATAAGGCATGGATAGACCGGTTCACCGGATATGAGTGCGCACTGCTTTCCGGCTCGTTTACCATGGGCAAGGCAGGGGATCGCATGGACCGTTTGGCACGCTGCCGTGAGATTGAATCAAACATATCAGAGCTGCGGGTGCAGCTCAAAAAAGCGGCTTTTAACCATCAGGTGGAGCTGAATATACAAATCAAGGAATCTGAACAAGTGTTTAAACAATTGGCTGCGAGCCTGAAATAAAGAGGTTTTTATCATGAAAAAAATGGATGGAAAAACAATGGATATTGTAGCCGAGAACATTGGTAATCTCAAAAAACTTTTTCCTGAAGCCTTTACCGAGGGCAAGGTGGATTTTGACGCTTTGAAAGAGCTGCTTGGTGAGTTTGTGGAGACCCAGGACGAACGCTACAGCTTCACTTGGAATGGTAAAAGCAAGGCCCGGATGATTGCCCAGACCCCCAGCACCGGAACTCTGCGACCTTGCCCTGAGGAATCTGTGGATTGGGAAAAAACCCAAAATATGTTCATTGAAGGAGACAACCTTGAAGTACTCAAGCTCCTGCAGAAGAGTTACCATAAAAAAGTAAAAATGATTTATATTGATCCGCCTTACAACACGGGTAAGGATTTTGTGTATAAAGACAATTTCAAAGATAACATCATGAATTACAAACAAATCACCGGCCAAGTGGATGGAGAAGGGAAAAATCTTTCTAACAATCCTGAAACCAGTGGACGCTATCATACGGATTGGTTGAATATGATGTATCCTCGATTGAAGCTGGCGAGAAATCTACTGAAAGATGATGGGGTGATATTCATCAGTATTGATGATAATGAAGTTTCTAATCTCCGAAAGATGTGCGATGATATTTTTGGAGAGGAGAATTTTGAGGCTCAAATTAGTTGGCGCAGGCGACATAATCAGCCAAATGATAAATCTAAGATGATTGCAAAGGTTGCAGAATATATTCTTGTTTTTGCTAAAAATTCTGCGAAATTAAAAGAACTAAATACATATTATGGTTTGCCCTTGTCCGAGGAAAGAATTGCGGATTATAAAAATTCAGACAATGATCCTAAAGGGCCTTGGACATCAAATCCTTGGAAAGCAGCAGTAGGTAGAGGGGGGAGCACATATAAACTCCAGACTCCAACTGGAAAAGTTTATGAGGAAACTTGGTATGGAAATTTTGAAACATTTGAAGAGCATATAAAAAATAACCGCGTACATTGGACAGGTGGAGGGAATGGTTACCCTCGAATTAAAATCTATCTTGATGAAGCAATAAAGTCTGGGCAAGCAGGTATCAATTTTTTTCCACATGAGAAATTTGGCAGCAATCAAGACGGGTCTGCAGAATTAAAAAAACTGTTAGGCAAAGAAGGCGTTTTTGATAATCCAAAACCACTTCAACTTCTCAAGTCATTAATAAAACTTTCCACTCTGAAGGAAGGAGATATGATTCTTGACTTCTTTTTTGGTTCAGGTGGAATAGGTCAAGCAGTTTATGAGTTGAACCAAGAAGAAGGAACTGATCGTGTTTACTGGGGAGTTCAAATACCTGAAAGAATCAATCCAAAAGATAAAGATAGCAAGCATGCATTGGAATTTTGTAAAATAAACAAAAAACCTCCGACAATCGCAGAGATCAGCAAAGAACGCATCCGCCGCGCAGGGACCAAAATAAAACAAGAGAATCCCGATTATAGCAACGACCTTGGCTTCAAGGTCTTCAAACTCGACTCCACCAACATCAAACCATGGGAAGTTGATTTTGACCTCACCGAAAAAACCCTTGAAGACTTCATTACAAACATCAAGCCCGACCGCCGGGAAGAAGATGTCCTTTACGAAGTCCTGCTTAAATACGGCCTTGATCTGACTTTGCCCATCACAGAGCGCATCATTGCCGGGCAAAAAGTTTTCGATATTGGTATGGGGGCTTTGATTATTTGCCTTTCAGATACCATCAACCTGGAGGTGGTTGAGGGCATTGCAACACTCAAGGATAAGCTCAAACCCGAAATCATGCGGGTGGTATTCAAAGACTCCGGGTTCAAGAATGACGTGGTCAAAACCAATGCGGTTCAGAACCTCAAGCAGGCTGGCATTGAAGATGTGAGGAGCTTATAAAATGAACCACGAAAAGGCACAAAGTAAAAAGGGAACGACACAAGAGCACGAAATGCTACCTTTAAAGGGTGAGCTGTTGATTTATCATGGCAAAGATGGCGAAATGAAGCTGGAAGTGAGACTTCAAGATGAAACCATCTGGTTAACGATAAATCAAATGGCGGAACTGTTTGGCGTTGATAAGTCCGGAATAAGCAGGCATTTAAAAAACATTTTCAGTAGTGGTGAATTGTCAAAGGAGGCAACTGTTGCAAAATCTGCAACAGTTCAAAATGAAGGTAATCGTAGTATATCCAGAGAGTTGGAGTACTATAATCTTGATGCTATTATCTCTGTGGGATACCGAGTCAACAGCATCCGTGGCACTCAGTTCCGCATGTGGGCGACAGAACGACTCAAAGAATACATTGTCAAAGGATACACCATGGACGATGAGCGTCTTAAAGAACCTGGTGGTGGACGTTATTTTGAAGAGTTGCTTGCCCGCATCCGGGACATCCGCTCCTCGGAAAAAGTGTTTTGGCGTAAAGTGCTGGATATATATGCCACCAGCATTGATTATAATTCAAAATCTGAAACCTCAAAAATGTTCTTCAAGCAGGTTCAAAATAAGATGCACTGGGCAACGCATGGCCACACAGCTCCAGAATTAATTTACCAGCGGGCTGATGCCCAAGAACCCCAGATGGGAATCACTAATTATCCAGGTAACAAATTGCTCAAAAGGGACGTAGAGATTGCCAAAAATTATCTAACTGAAGAAGAATTGAATATTCTAAACAGGATTGTGACTGCTTATCTTGAAATGGCTGAACTTCAGGCATTGAACCGAAATCCCATGACGATGCAGGATTGGATTGAACGTTTGCAGCAATTTCTAACCATGACAGGGCGGGAATTGTTAACCCATGCTGGCAAAATAAGCCATGAAGCGGCACTCAACAAAGCGCATGCGGAATATGAAAAATACAGAGTGAAGCAACTGGAAGAACCCACGGAAGTGGAAAAGCATTTTATTGAAGCCGAAAAAGAACTTAAGCAAATAGAAGCCTCTAAAAAAAGAGGGGTGCAATGAAAATACAATTTGACCCGAACCTGGACTACCAGAGACAGGCCATAGAATCAGTAACCGGTGTCTTTGAAGGACAGGAAATCTGCCAGACAAATTTTACCGTGGCTCCTTTGCAATTTACCCCCCAGCAGGTCATCCCGGGCATGGAAAATGATCTGGGCGTAGGTAACCGGTTGAAACTGTTGGACGAAGATATTCATAAAAATATCCGCAGGATTCAGCTGAAAAATGGCCTGGCTCCTTCCGAGAAATTGAATTCCATGGATTTCACTGTGGAGATGGAGACCGGCACCGGAAAGACCTATGTCTATCTCCGGTCTGTCTTTGAAATGAACCGGCGTTACGGCTTCACCAAGTTTATTATTGTTGTGCCATCCATCGCCATCAAGGAAGGGGTATACAAGTCGCTGCAAATCACAGTGGATCATTTCCGTGAACTCTATGGTAATGTCAGCTTTGACTACTTTGTCTATAACTCCAGCAAGCTTTCCAATGTGAGAAACTTTGCCACCAGCCCGGATATTCAGATCATGGTGATCAATATTGATGCCTTTAAAAAGAGTTTCTCTGATCCGGCAAAGGAAAACAAAGCAAACATCATCCACCGTTCCCATGACCGCATGACCGGGGCAAAGCCCATTGAATACATTCAGGCCACCAATCCCATTCTTATTGTGGATGAGCCCCAGAGTGTTGATACCACCGCAAAAAGCAAAGTGGCCATTGCATCGCTTAATCCGCTTTGTACCCTGCGCTATTCCGCCACCCATGTGGATAAACACCACATGCTCTACAAGCTCGATTCTGTTGATGCCTACGAACAGAAACTGGTTAAACAGATCGAAGTAGCTGGAATTGAAGTCAAGGATGGCCACAATAAAGCCTACATAAAACTGTTAAGCGTTAGCAATAAAAAGAGCCCCATCACAGCAAAAATAGAGATGGATTGCCGCTTGAAAAGTGGCAGCATCAAACGCAAAGCAATTACTGTATCCAGCGGTGCTGATCTTATGGATGCAAAGTACAGTGGTGGCCGTGATATTTATGATGGGTATATCATCGACGACATCTACTGCGAAAAAGGCAACGAATACATCAGTTTCACCAGTAAGCCGGATATCCTGAAGCTGGGTCAGGCCATCGGAGAGGTTGACCCCGATGAGTACAAACGCCTACAGATCCGCAAAACCATTGAGGAGCATCTGGATAAAGAGGTGCGACTGAAACCCCAGGGGATAAAGGTGCTCAGTCTTTTTTTCATTGACAGAGTTGCCAATTACCGGTCCTACGATGAAGAAGGTAATCCGAAAAAGGGTAAACTCGCCTTGATGTTTGAAGAGGAATATGACCGGGCTATCCGAAAACCGAAGTATCACACCCTCTTTGAAGGCGCAGACCTTGATACAGAAGCAGCCGGGGTGCATAACGGCTATTTTGCCATTGACAAGAAGAAGGACACTTCAGGGAATGAAAGATTAAAGGATGCCTCTGGGAAGACAGCAGCAGATGAAAGCGCTTACAACCTGATTATGAAAGACAAGGAAAAGCTGCTCAGTTTTGATTCCAAGCTAAAGTTTATTTTTTCCCACTCTGCCCTGAAAGAAGGATGGGATAATCCAAATGTTTTTCAGATCTGTACCCTCAATGAAACAAACTCTGTTATCAAAAAACGTCAGGAAATTGGCAGGGGGCTTCGCATCGCCGTGAATCAGGATGGGGAACGTGTTCATGGATTTGAGGTGAACACGCTTACCGTTATGGCCAATGAATCCTATGAAAAATTTGCCGAAGAATTACAGAAAGAGATTGAACAGGAAGAAGGCATCAAATTCGGGGTTGTGGAAGATCATCTTTTTGCAAACATTGTCATTCCCATTGATGATTACACCAATGAATATCTTGGCGTTGAGGAATCAAAGGTACTCTGGAACCACCTGAAAACCCAGGGGTATATTGATAATAAAGGTAAAATACAAGATTCCCTGAAAACAGCATTGAAAACAGGAGAGCTGGAACTGCCGGAAAAATTTCAAGTTCATACACCCCAAATCACTGCTGTCCTCAAAAAGGTGTCCGGCAACCTCAATATCAAAGATAGTGCCAACAAGAAAAAGGTATTGCTGAACAAGGCGGTTTTCTTGAGTGACGAATTCAAACAGCTCTGGAACCGAATTAAATACAAGACGACTTTCAGGGTTGATTTTGACGTTGACGCTCTTATCGCAAAATGTGCCAAAGAGATCAAAGCCAACCTTCAGGTGGGTAAAGCCCGGTTTCTTTACCGTAAAGCCAAAACGGAAATTGACCGTGGCGGCGTACATGCCGAAAAGGTTCAGGAAGCCGCCATTGTATTTGATGCCCGCTCTTTCGAACTCCCGGACCTGATTACTTACCTCCAGAACGAAACCAATCTGACCCGACGAACCATTGTAAAAATTATCAATGACAGTGGACATCTGGAGTCATTCAAAAATAATCCTCAAAAGTTCATAGAGCAGGTTTCAACCATCATTCAGCACCAGATGCGCTTGTTTGTGGTGGATGGAATCAAATATCATAAGATGGGGGATGATCACTATTATGCCCAGGAACTCTTCAATGAGAAGGAACTTTTTGGCTACCTGAAGAAAAACATGGTGGAAACCAAAAAATCGGTTTTTGATCATGTGGTGTATGATTCTGACATAGAGCTTGAATTTGCCACATCTTTTGAAAAAAGCGATGACATTAAGCTTTATGCCAAACTTCCGAATTGGTTCAAGATAGATACCCCGCTTGGAGGCTATAACCCGGACTGGGCCGTGCTGATTGAGGTGGATGGAAAAGAGAAACTCTATTTTGTCGTTGAGACCAAAAGTACTCTGTTTACCGATGGACTTCGGCCGAATGAAAAAGCAAAAATTGCCTGCGGCAAAGAACATTTCAAAGCTTTGGGTAATGATGTTGAATTTGCCGTCACAAATGCCTTTGACGAATTTTCAGGGAAGTATGTGTAATCAAAAAAGCGACCGGATGAACCCTTAGAAGAAGACCCAATCTGCTAATGTGTTCCGGTCAGGCGACAATACGAATGGGGAATGATACAGGAGGTCTATAATGGCAGGAGATAAAAATTTTTCCATAAAACTCAGAAGCATATCCATCAAAAATTATAAAGGGATAGACTCCTTTTCAATTGATTTTCCCATGCCAACGCTTTTTGAAGACCCAGATATTTTGGTTATGGGCAGTGAAAACGGCTTGGGCAAAACCTCAATTATTGAATGTTCTGCGCTCCTCCTGATGTGCTTAAGTATCAGGGAAAACCAATTTAATTTAAGAGATACAATATGGGATTTCCAGGCCTTGGTGAGCCCCACCAGGCAGGAAGGATATTTCAACATAAACACGGTTAACCACGAGGACGCTGCGGTTTTTCCCCTGTAAAAAGTCTCCTTCCAAAAGTGCGTGAAGCTCATTACGAAGCCGCTTAAGTATGGCGTTTTTTGTTCCGGCATCAAAGTGTTTACCGTCGTCTGTCTTTATGTCGAGGGCCACCAAACAGGCAAGCAACTGGGTCTGAGTCACCCTGGCATAGGAAATGGAAAGAATCTGTAGAATCTTTTTTTCAAGAAAAGGCAAGACATTATATTTTTCCATAAAAGTTGGATTTATTAGCGACATGGGTCTTCTATTTCCTCAGTTTTTTTAGATGGCCGCCACCTCGGTGAGGGCAGTAATATTTAAAATAGTTCATATTTTACTTGATTTTTTATTGAGTAGGTTATATATAATCTTTTAAGGTTTGAGCAATGGTTCAAACGTATAGGTAAACTAGTTGAATCAGTAAGTTGTGCGGTGTCGTCATAGACCTGCATTCCTGAGTTAATTAATTTGTATAATTATTACCGGTGCTCATACGCGCTATTTACCTATTGACGGGAATCTGTGACCAACTTTGTATTGGATACTTGTTCTTGATCAAAGTAGATATATTTCAAAAAACAACACCCCTTTAATTAAATATTTTGCCCTTTTTTGATTTTTTCAAAAATTGTACCTGATGATGTCTGGTCTCATGTATACATGAGATAAGGTTTATTCTTAAATTGACGAAAAATAATTTAAGGCTATTTCTGCCAAAGAATATACCAGCCTGCTTGTCTTTTTTATCCGTATTCAAGGTGGGATTTTCCATGAATAGTGGTTCTAATCCCACCTTAAGTACGGATAACAATCCTGTGCATCCTGGTATATTTTTATCCAGTAGTAGCCTTTTTTTGTTATATGGGAGTCAGAAGTTTTTGATCTACCGTTTAATCAAGACACAAATTAGAAAATTATGGATGTCTTTTACAAACAGCAAATCAATAAGATATGACTCCCTAAAATGAATCAAGCCTCTTTAAATAAACAATTTGAGGAGATGACAATGATTTGCCTGGAATTGGCTGACAGATAAATCGTTTTTGGTTCATGTTGGATTCCGAGGTCTTATTCACCATAAAAAATTGAAACGATTAAATGTCATCATAAGGCTTTAGGGACTTCGCAAGAATAAAACTACCCACTTTCAAACCTGATATCCCCTATTTACGGGCATATTTCAAGTGAAAACGGGTAGAATATTTGTTTTGAATTCCCTTATAAGAAAATTTCGGCAAAACCAGAGAAATTTTCAACCTTTGTTGTGGGCAGACCCCGGTCAGAATATCGGTCCGCTCGTGACGGTTATAGAAATTGAGCCTATGGGAATTTTTTGTTAAATTTTAATATGCTATTGCGAATAATGGTAAATAAGGCCCTGAGACACAACATGAGCCTTGTTTTTTTAAGACATTTTAAAATTTTAACACGCTACATCCAGGAGAAACAGGAGAATGAAAAGAAGAGATTTTCTTAAGCTGTCAGGAACCATGGCAGCAACCGCACTAGTTCAATCAAATGCGACTGCAGATGCTGCCCATCCGCCTGAAATATCTGCTGATGCATATGGCTGCCTGGTTGATACCACATTATGCGTTGGCTGCAGAAAGTGTGAGGAAGCTTGCAACGAACGGCATAATCTTGCCAAACCGGACCTGTCATTTGATGATTATGTCGTTCTTGAGCAAGAGAGACGGCCCGATGAAACATCCTACACCATTATAAATAAGTACTATCCCCAAAAAGTGGGCACACTGACCTGGCGTGAAAATCCGACCTTTGTCAAATTTCAGTGCATGCACTGTGACGATCCATCCTGTGTATCCGCCTGTATTGTAGGAGCCTTGACAAAGCAGCCCGAGGGGGCTGTTATCTATGACGCGGACAAATGCATTGGATGCCGTTACTGCATGGTTGCCTGTCCCTTTCAAATTCCCGCCTATGAGTATCATAATGCTTTAACACCCAAGGTTCAAAAATGTACATTCTGTTTTGAGAATCTCAAAAAGGGGGGGCTGCCCGCCTGTGCCCAGATCTGCCCCATGGAAGTGATGACCTTTGGCAAAAAAATTGATCTGTTAAAGCTGGCAAAGTCCAGAATAAAAGCAGAGCCTGGTAAATATGTAAATCATATCTATGGTGAATATGAAGTAGGCGGGACATCCTGGCTCTATATTGCTTCAGAACCCTTTGAAAACATCGGATTTCCCAAATTAGGTATCAAGGCACCGCCAAGATTGACCGAATCCATTCAGCATGGTCTCTTTCAGTTCTTTGCAGCCCCCATTGGCCTGTTTGCCGTATTGGGGACAATTATGGGATTGAGTAATTTTTATAGAAATGGCGAGGATTCAGAGGAAGAGAATGAAAGAATTCATGAAGAATAATGTTTGTTCCAGCACTTGTTTTTTTCAAAATCGCTTTGAAACTTGTCCCAAAAGGAGATAGCATTATGAATGCTCATGAACAGGCTGCGCCGGTCAAAGAAAAATTCTTAACCCCCGGTGTCATGGTTCTTATGGCATTAATTGCAGTTGGTATTGCGTTTACTGTCACTCGATTTATTTACGGCATTGGAAAAGTTGCCAATGTTAACAATCAATTTCCCTGGGGATTATGGGTCGCAGTGGATGTTGCCACCGGGGTTGCTCTGGCGGCCGGTGGATTCACCACAGGTCTCATTGCCTATGTTTTCAACAGAAGCCAGTACCATGCGGTTATCCGTCCTGCCCTGTTGACGGCAATGCTGGGATATACCTTTGTTGTTATCGGGCTTCTCGTGGATATCGGCAGATACTGGAATATTACCAGTCCTTTAATTAATCACAATGGAAATTCTGTGCTTTTTGAGGTTGCCATTTGTGTGATGATTTATCTTCATGTCCTCTACATAGAATTTCTTCCCATTGTGGTGGAACGATTTAAGGGAAAGGTTGATTTTCCCGGTTTTCTTGCCGGACTGAACCAACCCGTTGAACGGATTCTTGCCTTTGCGGAAAGGGTTCTTGACAAGGTCATGTTTATCTTTATCATAGCTGGCATTGTGCTCTCCTGTCTTCATCAGTCAAGCCTCGGCTCCCTGATGCTCATCGCACCTTACAAAGTTCATCCCCTGTGGTACACACCGATTCTTCCCCTTTTGTTTCTGCTCTCGGCATTTGCCGCTGGATACCCAATGGTTACTTTTGAGTCTATTATTGTCTCCAAGTCCTTTGGAAGAGAGCCTGAAATGAACGTGCTGACTCCTCTTGCCAAATTGATGCCTGTTATGATGGGCACTTATCTGCTGGTAAAGCTCGGCGATATGTTTTATCGAAAAACCTATGTTTACCTTCTGGATGGAACCTATCAGACCAATGCCTTTATTGTTGAATTAACCGTGGGAGTAATACTGCCTTTTTTACTGCTGCTCATACCAAGAGTCAGACGTTCCACAGGGTGGTTATTTTCCGCATCACTGCTGTTTATTTTTGGTATTCTGCTAAACAGAATCAATGTGTTTCTTGTCAGCTATACCCCGCCCTACATCATTGACGCATATTTTCCGGCAGTGGGAGAGATATTCATCACTGTGGGACTTATTGCAGCACTCATGTTTATATACCGGATAGTTGTGCATATTTTCCCGATACTTGGTGCCCATCCTGAAAAAATGGTACTAAGATCCCTGCTTTTTATGTTGATCCCGGTTTTTACCATTTCTTTTTATTCTTTTGCAGACGCTGACGAGGTAAAAAAAGTCCTTCCTGTTATTGAACAGACTATTCCGTCCATTGCAGATGCGCCAGGTGTTTTTATGTTAAACAATCCTGTAATAAATGAATACAGCGATAAATATGTCCCTGTCCGTTTCATGCACCGCAAACATGCCAATGTTCTGAAAGATTGCACCATCTGTCACCACAGAGTTGTTGTTGACAAAGAAAATAATGCTGAAACTGACACCGAGACTGATGGTTCTATGGATAAGGCGAAGGATATATATGGGGAAGAGGTTTCCGCAGCAAAATTGACAGAGATGGGAATCATACCTTCAAAATGTTCTTCGTGCCATGAAAAACCATTTAATCCTGAACATCCCAATCTCCTTGGACTTAAAGGAGCCTACCATCAACTCTGCATGCATTGCCATAAGGAAGCAGCCCAGGTATCTCATAAACGGGGTCCTGTGAAATACAGTGCCATGGTAAGGGGATTTGTTGCTCACTCCATGAAATCCCAGGCTCCCACTGACTGCCTTGGATGTCATGAAAATAAAGTTCCAGATCACAGCAAGCTTGTAAAACTTAGTGAGGGTGTTTCTGCCAAAGAGGTTACCGCCGAGTGTCTCAGGTGTCATGAACATGCCGGAAAAGAGATCATTGAAACTTCTCACTGGAATTGGCAGGGCCCGTCACCATACTCAGTTGGCAATGAAGACCGCATTGATCTTGGAAAACGCGGTAACATCTTTAACAATTTCTGCGTAAATCTCAATGGAAACTGGCCGGAATGTACAGGATGCCATATCGGGTATGGATGGAAAGATCAGCATTTTAATTTTAAAGATACGGCAAATATAGACTGTCTGGTCTGCCATGATCGTACAGAATGGCATGAATATACAAAAACCACTGCGGGATGGCCCAAGGAGGATGTGGATTTAAAACTGGTTGCTGAAAATGTGGGAAGACCCCAGCGAGCCAACTGCGGTATGCAGTGCCATTTTTATGGCGGACATGGCGGTGCCACCAAACATGGTTCTTTGACCCCGATTCTGGACGAACTGGAAGAACCATCTAAAAATTGTGATGTCCACATGGGAGGAGATTACAACTTTAAGTGCCAGGACTGCCACACCACAAGGAATCACAAGATAGCAGGGCGCAGTATTGCCGTTGCTGCTTCGGAAGGGGATATGTCCTGTGAATATTGTCATACAGATAAACCCCATGTGGATTCCAGCCTCCTTTCCCATCATCTGAACAAGCATACTGATAATGTTGCATGTCAGGCATGCCATATTCCGATCTTTTCCAAAAGCATGTCAACGGAAATTCTCTGGAACTGGGCACTGATGGACAAGGACGACGAAGAGCTTCACCATGGAAAGCGGGTTCGAACCCAGGCAGGACAGCCAACTTACATGTGGTACAATGGAACTGCCAAAAATTATGTGTTGGGAGATCTCATTAATGAAAATGGTCCAACTGAGATTTCAAAACCCATGGGAAATTTTCATGACCCCTCTGCCAGAATATATCCCTTTAAACCCCATGCGGGAGAGCAGGTCTTTGATGTTGTCAATCGATATCTCCTGCCCTTTCAACTATGGGAGGGAGTAGCCGTACATTATGACTGGGATCGTGCCATTAAAGATGGCGTAAAATCAACCGATTTAAAATACAGCGGTAAATATGATTTTGAAAAAACGGTCATGTACCAAACCATCACCCATGAAGTTCTTCCCAAGGAGCGGGCTCTTTCCTGTGACCAATGCCATACATCCTTTGCCAAAACCGGCAGTGATTGCTCCAAATGTCACCAACAGAGAGACGGCGTGAATTTCAAATCCATGGTTTCCAGGGGAATTGATTTTAAAGAGCTTAGCAGCGAGGGACTTCCAGTTAAAGAACTTATCGGAAAAAGTGATTACATTAATTTTAAAGCCCTTGGTTATAAAGGGGATCCCATTGAAACAGGCGGCAGATTTTCAAAATTGCCTCTGACTGAAAATTCAACAAATAAGGAGTAAATTATTTTGAAAAGACAACAATTTATAAAAATGCTTTGCCTTTTTATATTGTTTTCATGGGGAACAACAGTCCATGCAAATGACGAAGTTCAGATGCTGAAAATGCAGATAGAACAGATGAGTCAAAGTATGGAAATGCTCAAAAAAAAAATTGAAGACATTGAAAAAAAGAGCCATGAGGAAAAGGAAGAAGTTCAGTATTTGAGCAGTAGAATTGACAAGGCGGAATTGCACACGGCAACGGATAAAGTTTCCTTGGACATTGAGTTAAGAACCCGGGCAGACAGTCTGCATTATGATGACATGCAGGCTGCACCATCATCGTTCATGGGCGGATTTTTCACACCAGTAACCGCTGGTGGCTTTAATGGTGCGACCTTGAATCAAATTCAGCAGGGTATGATAAATATGGCAATGGCAGGCATGGTGCCACCCACGGATGAATTTGATGAAGAAAATGATATTATTTATACCAACAAATTCCATCTTGATATGAAAGCAAAGATCAACAAGCAGCTAAGTTTTACTGCCAGGATGGCAGCCTACAAGGCATGGGGAGATTCCTCGGAAGTGAAGTTCAACCATGGAAATCTTGGAGATATCACCATGGACGGCAATACATCTTCACTTCCCCATGGAGATACCGTGCATCTGGAACGGGCATATTTTGTTTACGGTCAGCAGGTTAAAGATATTCCTGTGAGTTTGTCCATTGGCAGACGGCCCTCCACCTACGGCCCTCCACTGGAGGCTGCCAATTACAGTTTAGAAGCTGGTTCACCGCTTGGAACCATCATTAACTGGCAGTTTGACGGTGCATCACTGGCTTTTGGGCTTGAAGAGCTTACAGGAATTTACGGCTCATCTATTAAATTTTGTTACGGACTTGGATTTGAAGGGGACTGGGGTAACTCCTACTCCCTGGACAGTCGGAATTCCTTTGTTGACGATGTTCACATGGTGGGTGTCATTGCCACACTTTTTGATGATGACTCCCTGAGTGCAGTGTTCAATTATGCCCATGCATGGGATATTACCGATGGATTTACCGGGCTTACCGTCATGCCTTTTATTGCATCAAAGTCCGATGCAAATGGAGACGGCACAGATGAGTATTATTTTGAGCCAAACAGCGGCGGGTATATTACCAGGATGCAGCCTGTGACGGAAATAGGTGACTGGGACGCAGTCTCCCTGCTCATTAGAAAAAATCTCTATGAGGAGCTGGAAAAAGATATTGATTTTTTCATTGCAACATCCTGGAGCCATACCGATCCTTCAAAAATTTCCATAAATCCGTTTTATGAAATCATGGGACAGGGGTTGCTCAGTTCCAATGGGGAGCTTGAAAGTCATAGCGGGTACAGTGTATATGCTGGCGCCATGTTTCCCATGCCCTTTGACGCCAGACTTGGCCTTGAGTACAACTGGGGTTCCAAATACTGGTTCAATTTTACAGGAGCTGAGGATTCCCTGGTGGGAAGCAAGCTGGCAGCACGGGGAAGTGTTTATGAGGGATACTATATTCAGCCCATATTCGGTAAAAAATTCTTTTTCAAACTTGGTGCCAGATTTTATGATTATGAGTATTCCGGCAGCGGGAATCCTCTTGGTAAACCTGTGAAAATTTCAAGCCTGTCATCCATGGACGCTTTTTTCCCAGTTATAGATAAGGTCTGGGACGGATATGTGTCCATTACTATAAGGTTGTAAGAGAACTATTTAAATATAATTTAAAAAAAGGAGTTTCAAAATGACGCGTAAAATTATTATTTCACTGATGGCAATCTTTTTTGTTATGGTTTTTTCCGGTTTAAGTACAGCAGACGGCCCCGAGGGAAACAAGCGAAAGGGAAAATATACATATCGGGCCGTTTATAAACAATGTGCTAAAAGAGGAGAAGTGAAAGAAAAAAAACCTTCCATAAACCCCAGTGATAAAACAATGGAACAGTGGAAAAGGGTTTTTGATAAAAAAGCATTTGATGTATTTAAATGCAAGGAAGAATGGGACGCCCTTTCCGAGGCGGATCTACTTGATATATATACCTATCTTTATAACGGTGCGGCAGACTCCCCAACGCCTGCAAAATGTAAATAACAGCCACGCTTTTACAATATATTCCATAATCGATTGGAATTTTTGTAAGACCCCATGGGTGTCCTGCTTAAATTTTGTGATGGAATAAGGCGATTTCCGGATCAGAATAAGGCTATTTTTTCTACTCGGTTTTTGGGCCTGACAATATTGATTGAAAGACTTGTTCTGAAGGGCTTTTCAACAATCATAACAAGGTCCAAAAATCGAGCAAACAAAAAGCCATCCATCCTTACTAAAAGAAGGTTCATGCCAAAAATTTTACTCCTGGATTAAACCCAGAAGTTCTTTGGCAGACATTTTCCCGCTCAAATCGCTCCCCGTGAGCAGGCTGTCCGCAAGATTTCGTTTACGGCGATGCATATGCACAATTTTCTCTTCCACCGTTCCCCGGGTAATCAGACGATAAATGGTGACAGGCCTCAACTGACCAATGCGATGGGCACGGTCGGATGCCTGATCCTCCACCGCCGGGTTCCACCAGGGGTCCAGGTGGATAACATAATCCGCTGCCGTAAGATTCAACCCCACGCCCCCGGCTTTAAGACTGATCAAAAAAACATCCCCTTCCCCGGATTGAAAGCCATGGATTGCCTTTTGTCGCTGGCTGACCGGAGTACTGCCGTCCAGGTACTGATATTTAATTTTGGATTCATCCAGGTATTTCCGGATAATGGACAGGTGTCCCACAAACTGGCTGAAAACAAGGGCCTTGTGTCCATTGTTGATGAGTTCATCCAGAATTTCAGAAAAGGCAGCCAGTTTGCTGCTGGCAATAGAGATCTCCTTGTTGACAAGTTCACTGTTGCAGCAGGCCTGACGCAATTTTGTGATTTCCGCCAATATTTTAAAATGCTTCTGGCCGCCATGGCTCTCATCATCGTTGGAGATTCGCTCCAGGGCCTGTTGGCGAAGGGCCTCATAAAAAGCCATCTCCTCTTTACTCAAATCAATATCAAGCAGAATCTCTGTGCGGGAAGGCAGCTCTTCCAGGACCTGGGCCTTGGTGCGACGCAGGATAAACGGCTGGATCAGTCGCTTGAGATCCCTTCTTGCATGGGCATCCCCCTCTTTTTCAATGGGGTTGGCAAAGGTCTTGTTGAAGTGATCCAGGGTCCCGAGAAGGCCGGGATTAATAAATTGAAAAAGATTCCACAGCTCACCCAGATGATTTTCAATGGGCGTTCCGGTGAGAATTACCTTGAATGCGGCGGTAAGCTCCATGGCGGCCCGGGATCTCTGGGTGGCGAAATTTTTTATTGCCTGGGCTTCATCCAAAACCACCATCTGCCAGGAGACCTCAGACAACATGGTGGCCCCCTTTTTCTGTTGCATCAGGCCGTAACTGCAGATCAAGACATCAAAGCTACCAGCATCTTCCAGAATTTTCTTCCTCTTGTTTCCGCCAAATGAAATCAGGTTCAGACAAGGGGCAAAGCGGTTGGCTTCGGCAACCCAGTTGGCACACACCGAAGTGGGGGCAATCACCAGTGACGGTCCCTGGGGAGCATGCCTTATGAGCATGGCCAGGGTCTGCATGGTCTTACCAATCCCCATGTCATCGGCCAGGCAGGCACCCACGCCCCAATCTGACAGACAGTTCATCCAATTGATCCCCTCCAGCTGATAATCACGCAATTCAGCATTTAGGGTGGATGGGGCCGCCAAGAGTGGATCTGTCTGGGTTTGAAGCTTTGCAATGTGGGATTTCCAGGCCTTGTCGGTGCGCACGGTGCCAGCTTCTTGAAAAAATCCCTCCAGAGCCAGGGCAGCCAGGGGATGAAATTTTACCCCTTTTCCATGTCTGACAGAATATCTGTCAAGGGCCTTAAGTTTATTACGAAACGCCTGGGTTAATTCAATAAATCGACCCGGCTTAATCTCCAAGAATCGAGAGGTATTTTTTTCAAGATATTCCAAAAGCATGCCCATTTCCAAGGTAAGGTGTTCATCCACCACCACCTGGCCTGTCATGGCAAACCAATCTTCTCCTCCTTTGATGTTGAGCTTGCAATTGTTAAACGATGCGTTACCCACCAGCTCAAAGGGTTTGCCCTCGGGCCACTCAACCACAACCCCTTCTTCCTTTGCCCCCAATTCCTGTATCAGTTCCAGGGACTCTTCCACCCCGGGAAAATGCCACTCACCCTGATTTTCTTCGGCACTTGCAAGAGTTGGACATCCATTGATCAAACTGACTGCCAGCTCTTTTTCAATTTCAAGATCCCTTGTGGTTTTCATCTGGATGTCGTTCACCCGGGCAATGACATTTTTCCCTTTGCCGCCCGGGGGATAAGAGGGTCCATCTTCGCCAAGGGGACGAACCACCATGGACAGTTTCAGTCCCTGTCCCAGGGGAGCGAGCTGAACATGGAGGGTTGAATCCGCTTTTGCTTCTGCAACACTGTCACTGCCCCCTTCTATATCCGAGTGGATGGTGATATCCCCTGCCAGCGCATCCATTACCTGGACAATTTTATTTTTTGCAGATGCTGGAAAGGAGGCCTCCTTGCCCAGAATATCGGCAATGGTCTGATATTTTGAATCCAGTGACACCAACTTGATTCGAGTGGGTGTGTCCTGCACAATTACATATTTTCCCTCAAAATAACGCCGGGGTTTGGGGGACAGAACAAGGGTAAACTGGTCTTTGCCCTTTCTTGAAATAGTAAGTTCAGGCTTTCCAGGAACCAGCTCCATGCGGGTGGTTCCATCGCTTAAAAAGAGAAAGGGATGACCCACAACATCGGGCATATATTCTTCATCAAAAATATATTCCACATTGGTGTACCATCCATCTCTGTAACTATGCTCATAGATATGACCACAAATTTTTTTATCCTGGGCCGTCAGGTATGGAAATTTTCTTATCTCATCGCACAAGCGTTTTAAGGCAACGGGTCGTCCTTTTGTCCAAACGCCTTTGGCATTTCTCTTTTGCTCCCTGGGGCTGATATCGCACTCTCCGTTATTATCATAATCAAGGAACCAGGCCATGCGTTGATCGTGATCTTGTTCCGGCTGATGCGCCCGCTTTCCAGGGACTGATTTTTTATTCAAGGCGAGTAGCGCATTCAAGGTGTGCTCCCAGACCTTGGTCTCTTGGGTGAGCCCCACCAGGCAGGAAGGATTCTTTTTTTTGGCGGTTTTGGAACCAGATTTGGACAAATTTTGGATAAGGCCCTCAAGTTCTCCGGCAAACCAGGAATATTGAGTCTCTTGTGCAAGCGTATGAAGCTTTTTTAGCTTTTCAAGCTCTTTTTCCGCCTCTTCCCTGTCCACCCAATAATAAGAAAAGAATGTAAAAAAACTGGGAACCAGATCTTCTGTGGAACGATTCATGAAGCTACTCCAAATGCGCTGGCGAAGAATTTTATCCGCCCCCCTGGAGTTGCCTTGCAGATAATCCAAAAGCCCACCCAATAATCCACATATTTTTTCAAAACTGTATTCTCGATTCATTCCCATTGCCAGACACGCCCTTGCCTGGAAAAAGGTCTCCTCATTGCCCTCCTTAATAAGGGCCAGGATATAAAAGAACCCCATGAACTGGCTGAAAAAAACTTTGTTTTTCCCCTTTGTCCTTTTATTCAAAAAATCCAGTGCTTTTTCATACAATGAAATGGATCTGGCATTTTTCCCCTTACAAAAAGCCATCCATCCCTGGAGACACAAACTGTTCTCAAGGTGCTTGGGGTTTTTCCCATACTTTTTAAGCCAGGTGTCCAGATGATCTTGTTGACCGGTGAGCATCCATTTTTCCAATACCGCTGCCTCAAGATCTGATTCACATTTTTCAGATCCCTCCATTACAAGGGATTCCAGGTAATCGGCACGGGAATCATTTTTCCGCCAACCTGCCATGTCCCGGAGAAAAGGCGCTTCCAGAAAATGTGTATGGATATCTGGTGGTAAGAGTCGAAACCAGTCTGGATCAAAGGGACAACAGCAGATCCGTTCCCACACCATGGGGATCGTCTCCCGCTCAGAGACACGGTTTATAAAAGTTTCATAAAGTTCAGTGGCCTGCTCCACCTTTTCCTGATAAAAAAGAATCCGCATTCCAGCAATCAATTGATCCATGGACAGGGAAGATTCCTGGAAAAAACCTTCTTTGGTAAGATTCAATGCTTTTTGAAGGGTGCCAGCCATGGCTATGAATTTTTTTTCTGCAACGAGGTGTCGTGTTAAGACTTCAACGTAAGCTCGTTCTATCACAAGGATGCTGCGGCTTTTTCCCTTTAATAAGTCTCCTCCCAGAAGGGTGTCAAGGGAATTGCGAAGCAGCTTTAACATGGCGGTTTTTGTTCCGGAATCAAAGCGTTTACCGTCTTCCGTTTTTATGTTAAGGGTCACAAGACAGTCAAGTAGCTGGGTCTGAGTCACCCTGGCATAGGAGATGGAAAGAATCTGCAAAATCTTTTTTTCAAGATAAGGCAGGGCATTATATCTTTCCATAAAAGTTGGATTTATTAACGACATGGTATTTCTGTTTCCTTCTGTTTTAATCAAAAAAATTATAAAAGTATTGGCAGCCTCATTTTTTCTGTTTACACTTGTTGGGGGTAAATTTCAACATTCAAAAAATTTTATTTTAAAAACTATGAGAATTCTTCATGTCATAAGTCAGGCACCGGATTTTACCGGCAGCGGGAAATATCTTCAGGCAATCCTGTCATGCGCTAAAGAGCGTGGCCATACTAATTTCCTGGTAGCAGGTATCCAGGGAGATTTCCAGCTGGATTCAAAGCTTATCAGAGAAAACCATGTCCGTTATATTCGGTTCGGAACCGGAATGCTGGATTATCCCCTGCCTGGAATGAGTGATGTCATGCCTTATCAAAGCACCCGGTTTTTAGAGCTTTCCCAAAGTCAGATCCATGAGTATGAAACTGCATTTGGAACCGTTGTTCGTGATGCCATTGATCAATTTGAACCAGATATGATTCATGTCCACCATCTGTGGCTGGTTGCCTGTGTGGTCAGACGCATTGCTCTGGACATTCCCATGGTAGCCACCTGCCATGGCACATGCCTGCGTCAGATGGTCCTGTGTCCCCATATTGCAGACAAGGTTTCCTGTGATATCCGAAAAATCGATACAATCATGGCGTTGAGCCATGATCAGAAAGCCATGATTTCCTCCATCCACGGAGTGTTGCCGGAGCGGATACGGGTTGTGGGCGGTGGCTTTAGTGATAAATTATTTTATTGCTCGGAAAAGTCCTCCCAAGGCAGCGTGGAAATCGTTTATGCCGGAAAGCTCAGTGAAGCCAAGGGGGTTCCATGGCTTTTGAGATCTATGGAAAAAACGAAATTTCAGAACTGGAAATTACATCTTGCCGGTGGTGGCGCAGGAAGGGAATACGAGCACTGTCTGGAACTGGCATCTAAAATAGGTGGCCGTGTGATTATTCATGGTACCTTGTCCCACACGAATCTTGCCGAGCTCATGCGCCAGTGCCACCTGTTTGTCCTGCCGTCATTTTATGAGGGATTGCCCCTGGTGCTCATGGAAGCCCTGGCATCGGGTTGCAGAATCATCACAACTGCACTGCCTGGAATGTTGGAAGTGCTGGGCTCTGAGTCCTCACCCTTGGTGAAATTGATTCACCTGCCGGATCTTGAAACCATTGACCGACCGTTCAAGTCCGATTATCCGGCACTTGAACAGGCACTGGCCTCAGCCCTGGATACAGCACTGGAACAGGCATTTGAATGCCCGGAACCAAATTATCGGGAAGCGGCATTGGTGTCTGGGAAGTATACATGGCCTCAAATATTTTTAAGAATGGAAGAAGCTTACCAACAGGCATTGAATTGTCATAGGAAATGAGTTTTTTCCGGATACCAAGGTCAGACAGCGGTGGCGGATTGTACCGGTTGCGTGGATGTTAGTTTGATTGAAATAGCCGCAATGTCGTCATGGCATTTGAACCGGGGAAACCTCTTACAGCCAGGGTCTGATTTTTCAATGGACCGTATGTGGTTTTTCAGTCCGGTCAGGCCGAGATCAAAATAACGGGTCATGAACGTATCAAATTTTTTGTAACGGGTAGGTGTTGGCGACGGGATGGAAAGGCCGTCGGTAAAAAGAAGAACCTCCCGAACATTATCAAAAGGAATGCTGCCCCAATGGAAAAAATGCGCCGCATCCGCCTCACCGTTTAACACCCCATAGGAACGATTCATGCGGCAACGGACTTTCCTGATCTGATCTTTAAGAGCTTCGTGGATGGGAAGCGTGGATGCCGGAGCAACGGATTTCCATTGCATTAAAGTTTCATAGTCATGGTCTTCCTGATGAACCAGCACCCTATGGGAATTATCAGAATAGATTAGGATAACGTAGGCATCACCGGTCTGGAGCCATTCAAGCTGGCCTCCTTTAATACGGACAACCGCAGCACTGGTACTCCAGAGTGCCTCGCGCCTGGAGCAGTCAACACCATAGTCCACCATCCGATCATGAATGGCACGATTGGCATTTTTTGCAAGGAGCGGCAGCGGGTGGCAGTTTTTAGAAAACAGACTGCATGCGGATCTCCATGTCAACATCCATTATAGGTGGGGTTTCCCTTTTTTATGTGGCAATGATGTCGGACGGAAGAAAGCTTACTATATGGTTAGGCAGTTTTTGCAATGAGTTATGTCACGGATATTGTTGAAGTTTAAAAGATAGACGTCAGGGGAATGATCTAAGAAAGTGTAAAGTGCTTTTGAAGGATGCCGAATTTACATATTTTTTACAACCTGTTTACAACTCCATGACACATGGTTTAATCAATGGAGGTAAGGTGAGTTCAACTCGATGGTTGAGTAAATGATTCACCCATAAAAAGGAGAAATCCCATGAAACAGATCATTAACACGTATTCCAGAATTATCATTGGTTTTATTACAGCCATAACCCTCCTGGTATCTATGATCCCAACGGCGGGGGCAGGCACCCAAGAAGACACCGGGGTGGTATGCCGGTTAAAAACAGACAGAGACATCTTCCCGGCAGGGGAATCCCAGAATATCGTACTTAAAATCAGCCTGGATGCCCCACTGGCTCCGGCAAACACCCCGCGGCCTGCCGTGAATATTTCCTTGGTACTGGACCGGTCCGGCTCCATGAACGGCACAAAAATATAACAGGCAAAAGCTGCGGCCCAGGAGGCCCTTAACCGACTGGGCTTACAGGATATCTTCTCCCTGGTAACGTACAACAATACCATTCAAACCATTATCCCAGCCCAGCAACCAAGATACAAAAAAGAAATTAACAACACCATCCGTCAAATCCATGCCGGGGGCAACACCGCCCTTTTCGGCGGTGTCAGCCAGGGGGCAGCTGAAATTCGAAAAAACATTGAAAATGACTATGTCCACCGCATTGTTCTTTTATCCGACGGCCTTGCCAATGTGGGTCCCAGCACCCCGGAGGACCTGGCTCGCCTGGGGGCTGCATTGATCAAGGAGAACATTTCTGTCACCACGGTGGGGGTGGGGGTCGACTACAATGAAGATCTCATGGCAAGGCTCTCCCAGAAAAGTGACGGTAACACCTATTTTGTTGAGTCGGGGTATGATCTGCCCGCCATCTTTACAGCGGAATTGGGGGATGTCCTCAATGTGGTAGCAAAAAAGGTAAAAGTCATTATTACCCTGGAAGAAGATGTTACCCCGGTGGAAATCATCGGTAGAGAAGGCAGAATTAACGGCAATCGCATAACACTTTCCATGAACCAGCTCTATGGCGGCCAGGAAAAATATGCCCTGGTGGAAGTAAAGCTGCCGGCATCCACACCGGGATCAAATCGAAAAATTGCCCGGGCCGATGTATATTACGAAAATCCGTTTACCCGGGAACAGGTACAATCCTCAGGGGTCTCCCACATAAAATTCAGCAGCAATCCTGCCACGGTGGCGGCTTCCACAAACATTGATGTGGTACGGGAGTATCAACTCAATCTCAATGCCCTGGCCCAGGAAAAGGCCATTGAATTATCTGACAAGGGGGATAAAAAAAAGGCGGTGGCAGAACTGAAAAAATCTGCGGGTAAACTCAAAGAAATGGGTGCCAAATATGAGGATGAAATCCTTCTTGAAGAGGCAGATGCCATTGAAAGCCAGGCCCAGCGCATTGAAACCGAAGGGATGAGCAAAAAAAGCCGCAAGGTGCTTCGGACCCAATCATTTCAAATGAAAAACCAACAGCTTTTAAAAAAGGAATAGAACCTGAAAGTTGCAAACAGTGTTTGAACGAATCTGCAAGGCCCCGGGCATGCTGCTGTAATAATGATATTATTCAAAACTCAAAACTATGGATGCAACTTTCAGGTAGACGTGGTAATGAAATAAGATGACAAGCAAACGAACCAGGTCTAATTTTTATTAAGTAATATTAAAATACATTTATTATTTTTATTAAATATTACTCGAATAAAGATTAAATCACAGGACCTACTTACAGGTATCACTTGGCAATTAAGTTTT